>CAIJLM010000614.1 GCA_903821495.1 uncultured Chthonomonas sp.
CTATAATCCCCTGTTCATCGTTTTGCTCTCACACTCGGAGGTTACTCTATGCAATTCAAAATTACCGTCAACGGGAAGGCTACCACCGTAGATGTCCCCGAAGATATGCCCCTCTTATGGGTTCTCCGCGACGTTCTGCACCTGAACGGAACCAAATACGGTTGCGGCATCGGGCAGTGCGGAGCCTGTACCGTCCACCTCAATGGTCGCCCCGCCCGCTCATGCCTAACCAGTATCGCTTCTGCGGCGAACGCCAAGGTGCTCACTATCGAAGGTCTCTCCGCCGATGGAAGCCACCCTCTTCAAATCGCATGGAAGGATGTGGATGTCCCGCAGTGCGGCTACTGTCAGGCGGGGCAGATAATGTCGGCGGCGGCGCTCATCGCCACGAACTCTAACCCCACCGACAAAGACATAGACAACGCGCTCGACGGCAACCTCTGCCGTTGCGGAACCTACCTCCGTATCCGTCATGCGGTTCATGCCGCCGCCAAAATCAAACGCGAAGGCGCGAAGATAAAGACCGCCAAAACGACTACTAGCGGCTCTGCTAAGAAGTAAGGAGAAACCACTCATGGAGATAAATCGTCGCTCATTTTTGCAGGCGACTGCGCTCGTAGGGGGTGGAACGCTCCTCAGTCTGTACTCAGAGACGCAGACGAAAGCGCAGTTCGGACCGCCCCCCAAACTCAGCCCCTCCGCCTTCGTCAAAATACATCCCGACGGCAAAGCGACCATCATGGCGCGTAGCCCCGAAGTTGGGCAGGGCGCGAAGACGATGATGCCGATGCTGATAGCCGAAGAGCTGGATATAGACTGGAAAAACGTAAGGGTAGAGCAAGGCGACCTCGACGGCAAGTACGGCTTCCAGTTCGCGGGAGGCAGTTTCGGTACGCCCGGTAGTTGGGAACCGCTCCGTAGAGTCGGCGCTACCATGCGTCAACTCCTCATTCTCGCGGCTTCCAAAGAGTGGGGCGTTTCTACAGAGGAGTGCTACACCGCTTCAGGGCGCGTTCTGCACCGCCCGACCGGTAAATCGTTGGGGTATGGCGAACTCAGCGCTAAAACCTCCGCCATCCCGCTACCCGACCCCAAAAACGTCGCTTTCAAAGACCCCAAAGACTACAAAATCATTGGACGCTCTACCGCAGGCGTAGATGTAGCGCAGATAACGACGGGCAAGCCGATTTTCGGAATAGATGTAACGCTCCCCAATATGCTCTACGCGGTATATCACAAATGCCCCGTCTTTGGCGGCAAGGTGGAGAGCGCGAACCTCGACGAAATCAAAAAAATGTACGGAGTGCGCCACGCTTTTGTGGTGGAAGTCCCGGAGGTTATGGGCAATATCCTGCCGAGCGACCCCGGACTCGAATCGGGTATCGCCATTGTCGCCGATAACTGGTGGGCGGCGCAGTCCGCACGTAAAAAACTCAAAGTCGTCTGGAATGAGGGACGCTGGGCGAATCAGAACAGCGAAGACTTCGCCAAACGCGCCCTCGAAATGTCCACGCAGGCTCCCGCTCGAAAAGTGAAGACGGACGGCGACGTAGACGCGGCGTTGCAGGGGGCGAGTAAAGTGGTAGAGGGCGAGTACATCTACCCTTTTATTTCGCACGCAACCCTCGAACCCCAAAACTGCACAGCGCGCTTCAAGGACGGCAAAATAGAGATATGGTCTACCAGTCAGGTTCCCGGTTCGGGGCGTAGCATGGTCGCCAAACAACTCGGTATTCCTGAGAGCGCTATCACCCTACACATGGTGAGGGCGGGCGGCGGCTTCGGGCGACGACTTACCAACGACTACATGGTGGAGGTCGCCTATATCGCGAAGAAAGTAGGCGTTCCCGTCAAACTCATCTGGTCGCGAGAAGACGACATGGCGCACGACTACTACCGTCCGGGCGGCTTCCAGTTCCTGAAAGCGGGGCTAGATGCAAGCGGCAAGGTGGTCGCATGGCGCAACCACTATGTGACCTACGGCGACGGAAATCGCTACGCGGATGCGGCGGATATGCGCCCGAACGAGTTTCCGCAGAGGTTTATCGCAAACTTCGGACTCTACTCCTCGGTACTGCCGCTCGGCATTAGGACGGGCTACCTTCGCGCTCCGGGGAGCAACGCCTTCGCCTTCGTCATTCAGTCGTTTATAGACGAACTGGCGCACGCCGCGGGGAAAGACCCTCTCGCGTTCCGCCTCGAACTGCTCAACAATCCGGCGATTCCGAATCCTCCCGGCGGAAATAACCCCTTTGCCGGCGGGCTGGACGTGAAGCGCGTACAGGCGGTTCTCGAACTCGTCGCGGAGAAGTCGGGCTGGGGCAAGCGCGCGCTTCCGCAAGGAACGGGCATGGGTATCGCCTTCCACTTTAGCCATAGCGGCTACTTTGCGGAGGTGGCGGAGGTGAGCGTGTCGCAGAAGCGAGTCAAAGTCCACAAGGTGTGGGTGGCGGGCGATATTGGCAGTCATATTATCAACCCCGTCGCCGCCGAGAACATGGTGCAAGGCTCTGTGGTGGATGGATTGAGCGAACTGATGGGGCAAGAGATAACCCTCAAAAACGGGCGCGTCGTGCAGACGAACTATCATCAGCACAAGATGGCGCGTATGTCGCAAGCCCCCGCGAGTATCGAAGTTCACTTCCTCAAGTCGGAGAACTCGCCCACAGGCTTGGGCGAACCCGCGCTTCCTCCCGCGCTTCCCGCTATCGCGAACGCGATATTCGCCGCGACGGGCGAACGCATACGCGAGATTCCCTTCTCGAAGAGCGGCTACACGCTAGACTAAGCGCCGCCTGTCTCTACACATGGTGAAAGCCCCCTCCGTTGCTGAACGGAGGGGGCTTTCTTGTATCACGCTGCGATAAGTTGACAAGGAAGCCTCTCTTGTGCAACGATAACTCCAATGGAAACAGGGGCAAAAGGGGCGCATCCATGAAACAACTACCACGCTGGCTTCACAGCAAGGGCTTTAGGGTTTTCTTTGGTTGTCTTGTCGCTATCTGTCTATTTTGGGGAGGCGAGAAGTACATCCGAACGCACCCGTTTCCGCCAACAACGGACTATGTACAGGAGCCCATCGTCCTTCCGAAAGGTATAAAGCAGAACCTTGCTGGGAATGGTCCCGGCTGGCTTTCTAACGACGAAATGTTCTTTGAAACCATAAGCGATAGCCGTAAGCCTTTGGAAGACCAGGTTTGCTACGTCTCTTACAACCTTAAAACGCGCAGACTCGCCTACTACAAGTCTCTATGGCGGACGATTCTTTCTAAACGCCTAGAAGTTGTTACAAGCGCTCTCGCCCCTCAAAGTCGTCGTCTATTCTGGAGAGGGGAAAAACAGTGTGGAACCATCTCGCTAGACGGAAAGGCGCAGACATTCCCGATGCCGCAAAAACACGCCGGTAAATTATACTACCCTGATGATTTCGGAGAGGGATGCCTGAGCGGCGACGGTAGCAAATGGTACGCACCGTTTTGGGGGCGAAATTCCCCAGGTTATCAATGCAGGATAGCGGCGTTTGGCATATCTTCAAAACCTTATGCAGACCCCAAGATATTCAATGCGGATTTTACGCCTAGCGGCATACGATACCCGCCGCATGGGCGTAGCGGAATGGTCTACCCGCCCTATCTGCTCGGCGAAATCGCCCCCAACCGCATTCTCGCCATTGACCCCAGCTTTTGGTATTCCGGGGCGTTGCCAAACGCTCCTCATAAAGTCGAATTGCTGGATGTTCGTCTGGAGCGCGAAGAGGCGAAAGTCACCCGAATACCGGTGCAGTCGCCTCCCCATACGCGACCTTCTAGAATAGCCCTTAGTCCTGACAAGCGCAGGCTGGCATGGATATTTAACGTATACAACAGACAAAATGAGATAGAGAGTACAGAGTTATGGGTCAGTCGAGCTGATGGTAGCGACTTACAACCAGTGGGAACGCACCCTTACGAGGCTGCTCTCGGTCATATTCAGTGGTTGCCAGATGGTTCGGGGGTCGATTTCCTGTATGCAGGAAACACCTACCTCTTCCGCTTCCCGTAATCATAGGGAGCGCTATCAGGAGGGTTATTGCGCCATAAGTTCCTATCTTCGAGGGAACAAGGAGGTACATTATGAATGCAAAAGGGTGTCTCAAACTGTCCTGCGTCTTAGTAGTGTCTCTTTTTCTAGGGCTGTTAGGTTTTCTTTCTCAAAGTATTAGTCCACACTTCACAACGGCGCGCTATGTGATAGAGGTAGGATGTAGAGGGCATATAAACGTCATCCCCAATCAGGCGGACGGGGTCAGCGTCCAGTACGTGAACGGCGCGTATCTGTTCCTTATTCCAAAAAACGGAACGTTGAAACTAAGATACGACGACCCGACCAGGAATAGTTCGGTAGATATGTCCGCCTCGTTCACCGATGGAACGCCGATTGCAATGCCCATACCAACAGCGACTAACTGGAAAAAAGGTCAACTCGGATTTATTCCCGGAGGTACATGGGGTTCAGGAAAGAGCGACTATTTCTTGGGAACTCGTGAAGATTACGAAAAGGTTTTTTGGAAACTGCCGTAATGGTCATGGGCGTCCCGCTAATACGAACTCATGTTGAATAGTTGGTATTTAGGGCGCTTTGGTCAGATACTTTCAACCTCTGCCCGTAAGCCTCCATATCTCAAACCTCTCCCATACAGTCCCCAGGGAGCCTTGCAAAGCGGCAAAGGTCTACGGGGTGGGGCGAGTCAGTGCGGAAACCTTCATACCGCGTCGTCTGCCAGTTTAATCGCCACTTCCACCTGCCAGCGCGTTTTGCGCGGTTCGACTTTAGGGTCCGTCAGAAAGGATTCGTAACGAGCGCGAAAAGCGTCGCCTCTTTCGTCATCCCATCTATCGAAAGCGAGATTGTTCGCCCGCGCCCACTCAATCAGCGCCTTGTTGCCCGCCAGCCCGGAGCCGGAGTAGATAAGGCTTGCGTAGCTCCCCGCAGGAAGAGAACTCGCGCATACGCGCCCGTCCCCCGCCATAGTCTCCGCAACGGGCATCCCTACCTCAATATCCATCTCCCCCGCCATATCTATCAGGTGAAGGCGCAGGAAAGGGGTGCCGGAAGGGTTTGCGCCACTCTGTTGAATCCAGAGGCGCAACTCTTTCATCAGTTGCGTTACGTGAGAGGACATCCCTTTCATCGGGACTCTAACCCGTATGCCCATCGTGGGCGTTTCGGGACGCTTATCCACTTTCGGCTCGCCAATCGTTATCATTTGGGTGTGTTTCATTTCGGTTGAGAACGGGATTCCAATTTGGGATGAGTCCGCGCAAAACGCGAAAAAGAGAGCACCAAGCCCCCTCGCTTGAAGCCACTCGCACAGGCTTTTAGCC
>CAIJLM010000615.1 GCA_903821495.1 uncultured Chthonomonas sp.
CAAACCAGTCGCTCCCTTTCTCCCGTGTCGAACGGGGGAAAGGGGTGGGGGTAGGGGGCGGGAGCGGTACAGAGGGCGAATCGCTATGCCGCATCGCCTATCTGACAGACCCTCCCAACTCAAATGAAACACACCCAAACCATATTGGCATGATCCGCTTTCCACTCGACTGGTATTTTAGCGGAATCGCACACCGATTGAGGCACGACATGATCCAACGCCATCATCAGCCAATTCTGGTAGCTGGCTGTAAAGTCTAAGCCACAGTAAGCGCACGTCCTCTGCCCCGTAATACGCTGGTGACGTAGACCATACTCATGTCGGCAGTTGGCTCCGCGGGCAACTCCTAGAAGGGCGCGTCCTTGATTGGGGTAGGAAACGAATGGCAAGTCGCTCGCTACTCCGCTCCCCGTTTTGTCCGCCATCTAAACCGTACTCCTATTCTGAATTGATGTCAACTAGAGATTATCCGTCGTTTTGCCCCCAAGAAAACGCCTCTGCGCGTCCAAAAAGAACGCAACCGCCTTCGCGCCCTCTTCGCCCACATCGTAAGAGAAATCGTTCACATAGAGGTCGATATGGGCGCGAATCACTTCAGGAGTCAGGTCTTGCGCGTACTGTTTGCACAGTTCAAACGCCTCCGCGTCGTTCTCCCGCGCCCACTGTAGGCTCTGCCGCACAATCCCCTCCATCGTCTCCGGGATCGGAAGCGTTCTGCTCAGGGCGATGGCTCCCAGCGGAATCGGCATACCGGTCTTCGCCTCCCAATGCTCTCCTAAGTCCGCGACGAGGGTCAAGCCGTCCCGCTCATAAGTGAATCGCTTCTCGTGGATGACCACACCCTGCGCGTTCGGCTCGGCAAGCAGACGCTCGTACAGAACCTCGAAGGAGAGGGCGCTTTTGGGATGGGCGCGTTGCAAGTAGAAATCCAGCAAAAAGTTCGCGGTGGTGAAGCGCCCCGGAATCAGGATTTCGCTCTCCTCCTGAAAGCCCTCCCCGTTCACCAGTAGCAAGGGCCCACAACCGCGCCCCAGAGCGCCCCCCGTACTCATTAAAGTATAGTGGCTCTGACAACGGATATAGTTCGCATAACTGATTTTTACAACGTCGTACTCTCCGCGCTGAGAGCGTTCGTTCAGCGTCTCGATATCCTCGTACTCTATCTCGAAGGAGAGTTCGCCCGTCGAAAACTTACCCAGAATCAGCCCGCTAAAGATATAGACATCGTTGGGGCAGGGCGAAATGCCCGTCCGAATAGCGCCCATGAATCAATCCTCCTCGCGACACGCCTGAAAGTGGGATTTCAAACTCTCTAGCGCCCGCCTAATGTTCTCAAAACGCATATCTCTCGTACTTGCGATGTTGCTGATAGCGCGTATCTCGCACACAGGAACCCCGAAATGTTTTCCCGCCTGAGCGACAGCCGCGCCCTCCATCGTCTCGAAGTTCGCCTGAAAAATCGCCTCTCGTAACCGCCCCACGCGCTCCGCCCCTGTGCAGGAGTTGACCGTAACGCCGCGCCCGAAACGTAGAGCAGGGATATTATACTCCTCAAAGCGTTCAAGGGGAAATGGCTCCGCGTAGAGGCTACCCGCGAAGCGCGACTCCGCAATGCTCTGAAAGTAGGGAGGCTCCGGTAGTTCAAAGCCGACATCCCCGTATACCTCCGACGCGCCCATCACGACCTCCCCGATTTGCAGACCGCTATTCGGGTACGCGCCCGCTATCCCGATATTGAAGATTCGCTCAGGGCGTAGGTCGGATAGGTGCGTGAAGAGAGTCGCGAGGGTGGCGGGAATCCCCACTCCCGTCAGCATAAAAATACGCTCTCCTGCGTATGC
>CAIJLM010000616.1 GCA_903821495.1 uncultured Chthonomonas sp.
ACTCTTAGAACTGCGTCAACGTGTGGCGCTCGTAGAGGCTCCCAGAGCGGAGGCGACGGATAACACGCGGGAAACGCCGGAGGGGGCGCACAAGCCAACGTCAGGCTGGTGGGCGCGACTATGGAAAGGGAAGGGGTAAGCGGAGAGACTTCTTTTGCCGTGTCCTTCGCCGCGCCCGAAGAGAACTGGGCGGTATTTTTCTTTACCCCTCTGGCGGTTGCGAGTTCGCCATGCGGTAGACGTGTTCTATCAGCATCGCCTGAAACCGCTCCCTAGCCGCCCCATCCTCGAATATCTTCTTGCCCATCGCCTGATAACTGTCCATCGCCGCGATGACAGCGCCCACCAGCACGCTTCCAATGGTCGGGCTATGCGCGAACTGCTCTAGCGTATTCGCTGTCGCCTGCGTGACTATCTCCTCGTTCTCTAGCAACTTTCCGGCGACGTGCTGGAACAGCCCCACTCTGTCGGTCTCCGTCAGGGTTCCGTCGTCGAAGAGGTCGTTCAGTTTCTCTATCAACTCGGCGAGGAGAATTTTCTCAGGGTCTCTGGCGACTCCCGTTCCCACGTCGGTTATGGGCTTGAGCCGCTTTTCGTCTTCGTCGTCCGTCTCTAGCGGAACCGATATGGTCGCGTCGCTCCGTAGCCTGTAGTGCGTCAACTGAACGTCGGAGAGGTCAACCTTCTGGCGCACTCTGTCGGGGCGCACCAGCGGCTCCAGATGTTTGAAGAAGATGTAGTTCGTCTCTAGTTCCGTATCGTCATAGCGGTTTATCTGAGAGAGGAAGTCGTAGAGCCGACAGAACGAGCCGAGATTCTTGTGGAATATCGTGAGTTTGTCCAGCTCCTCTTTATCGCGATTCCGCTCCCCCTCCTCCCAACGAACTTTGAAACGCTCTACAGGGGCGCTCAGGGCGGCGAGGAGTTCCTTCTGTGTGCGCTTCTCGCGTCCCTTCGTAGCCATCAGGCAGATTTCCGCGACGTTTCGCGCCTCCTGCTCGGTGTAGAGCGCCTCCGCCGAAAGTTTGCTTTGCAGGTCGTATATCAGGTTGGAGTCGGTAGTGGCGAGGAGTTCCGTCGTTTCGTAGTAGGGCGCGAAGGCGAGGCGAATGGTCTCCGCGTCGTTCACAAAGTCGAGAACGAAGGTCGTATCCTTGCCCGGATAGGTTCTGTTGAGCCTTGAGAGGGTCTGTACGGCGGTGATTCCGTCTAAACGCTTATCTACGTACATCGCGACGAGAAGAGGCTGGTCGAAGCCCGTCTGGAACTTGTTGGCGACAATCAATACCTGATAATCGCCGGTTTTGAAAGCGTCTCGTATGCTCTGCCCCCGTAGGTTCCTGTTCATGTTGGATTCGTTGAACTTATCGGGGCTGAGTTCAGGGTCTTCCACGTCTCCCGAAAAGGCGACCAGCGTAGCGAGGTTCTTGTAGCCGCTGGCGGCGATGTACTTATCCATCGCGAGTTTGTAGCGCACCGCCTCCACTCTGGAACCTGTGACGACCATCGCTTTGGCT
>CAIJLM010000617.1 GCA_903821495.1 uncultured Chthonomonas sp.
CCCTCTTCGTTCAGGTTCTGGAAAATCTGCATAATCTCTTCGCCCGTGCGGGTATCAAGGTTTCCGGTCGGTTCGTCGCCAAAGATAATAGGAGGGTCGTTCACAAGGGAGCGTGCAATGGCGACGCGCTGTTGCTGACCGCCGGAAAGTTCGTTGGGCTTATGGTCCATTCTATCGCCCAATCCGCAAATCTTCAAGCACTTTTCCGCGATAGCCACTCGGTTCTTGGTGTTGCTATAGAGCAGGGGTAGCTCTACATTACGAAGCGCCGTAGTACGCGCAAGCAGGTTGAATGTCTGAAAAACAAACCCGATTTTGCGGTTCCGAATTTCGGCGAGTTGGTTGTCGTTAAGGCGAGCGACCTCAATGCCGTCCAGCCTGTAAGAGCCGACGGAGGGCTTATCCAGACAGCCGATAAGGTTCATAAAGGTAGATTTACCGGAGCCAGAGGGGCCCATAATCGCCACGAACTCTCCGCGGTTAATCGTTAGGGAGACGCCGCGCAGAGCGCGTACCTCCATCGCGCCCATCTTGTATATTTTCTGAACGTCTTTGACATCAATTAAAACTTCACTCATAACGCTGATAGCGCCTCCTATCGGGAAGGGCTTGCCCCGTCCCCTTCGCTACAAGAGCGAGAGGGACGGGGCGAAAGGGGAGTTACTTGGCGCGGGCTTTCAGGTCGGCGATGAGTTTGCTCATGCCTTCCTTCATTTTGGGTTTCGCCTGCTCAAAGGGGAAGGAGTCCGGGTTTATCGGGTTCCAGCCTTTAGCGGGCGGGTCGGGGAAAGAGGGCGCGGCTCCGCCTGCGCCGCCAGGACGCGCACCGCCGCCGCCACCCATCCCGCCGCCAGCGGCGCGGGCTTTCGCCATTTTTTGGCGGGGAGTCTCAATGGTGGTCATCTTCTTAATCTGCTTGACGTTAAGCGCGGCGGTAAGTTGTTTCGACATCGCGCCCGCCTCATCCTCGCTAAGGGAGGTTTTGGCTTTGTTCGCGTCAATAACCTTGAGAACCGCGCCGGCTTGCTTCTTGTCCATCTCATAGCCCGCCATTCGGCTCATATCGCTGATTTGAGAAATCTGGTCGCCAAGAACCATAAGCTTTTTGTGGTCTTCGCTAAACTTCTGCCACGCCTTGATTTTCTTTGCGATTTCGGGAGGCATCTGGAAGCCGCCCTGCGCTTTGGCGGACGGAGCGAGCGTTACAACGCTCAACAGCGCGAGAGAGGCGACGCCCCATCTCAAAGTCTTTCTAAAATTCATGAAATACACTCCTTGTAGTTAGGTGTCTGTAGGGTTCTAAACGTTCAACGAAAAGAAGACGCTTGAAACCCTCAGAAGGTTTCAGTTTTACTCGTAGCGCAGAGCTTGAATCGGGTCGAGTTTGGAGGCTTTGAAAGCCGGATAGAACCCGAAGAAGATTCCTACAAGCGCAGAGAAGCCAAATGCCACTAAAACGGGGGCGACTGTCAAAGTCGTCTCCCACGCGGGCTTGAGTATGGGCAAGCCTTTAAGCGTGAAGAGTACGCCTGCGATAACTCCAATAAGCCCTCCGGTCAGAGAGAGGAACATCGCCTCCAGCAGGAACTGGAGAAGGATGTGCCAGCGTTTTGCGCCGATGGCTTTTCGGATACCGATTTCACGGGTGCGTTCGGTAACGGAGACCAGCATGATGTTCATAATGCCAATACCACCGACGATAAGCGCCACC
>CAIJLM010000618.1 GCA_903821495.1 uncultured Chthonomonas sp.
ATAACGGGCTTTTTTGTGTTTGCGACGATTAAGAAGGAGAGACGACAAAATGAAGAGCGTTTTAAGCGTAGTTGGCGGGTTTGTGGCGGCGGCGGTAGGAAGCCCCCTGCCCCCCTACCTAATACAAGCCCTTTCCATATCTGGGCTGTTTATTCTGCTAGATACCATAGCGGGGCTGTGGCTGGCTTTCGTGAGCGGCAAGGCGCAGAGTCGCAAAGCGAGAGAGATGCTGGTGAGCAAGGTTATCCAGTACCTGATACTACTGTGCCTGTGCGTGGCGGCTTCTCTTCTCACAAAACGGTGGGACTGGACGCTTCTGGGGAGTATGGGCATTGTAGGAATTGAGGGGCTATCCCTCATTGAGACAGCGATTCAGTTGCAGGAGTACGGCGTGAATCTGGGTCCCGTCGCGCCCCTCATTGAGAAGTTAAAGCGCTATTTCGGACAGGGCGACGGTGGCGATAACAACGATAAGGATGGGCGCGGGAGCGGCGGTTAGATGCGAGGGGCGGAGGCGGAGCGATAGTTCCGCTTCCGCTTTTGCGCCGCTCTCTTGCGGAACCATCAGTCGCTTTTTAGCGTAAAAAGCCGTTCAAACGATACAAAATAGCGAAATTTAAGGAAAAACACAGAAAAGTGTGGGAAAATATAGGAGATTACAGAAAAAGATAGAACTATCCTGTAATTGACAGTAAGATTTTGGCGGAGTATGTTTCCCCTACAAACACTCTCCTTAAAGTGTATCGTAGGGATAAAATAGACTATAGATAGCGGAGTTGTTACAACAGTGACCAATTACTCGATGCTTTTGTTCGCTCGCCCCTCCTTTTTGGAAGGTATGGCGCGTATCGTAGACGTAGGCGGGACTCTTAACGAGTACAATACCTCCCTTACGCCTGAGCAAGCGGACTATATCGCCTTGAGTTCCGACTGGTGGGCTGTGGGAGACGCTTTGCGCGGAGCGATAGGGCAGTTCGCTGAGGAGAACGATTTGCCTGTGGAGGCAGAAGAGTAGATGGCGAAAGAGGGCGATGTTATTCCAGCGCCTGAGAAAGAGAAGAAACTGCCTCAAGCAGTAGCGACGAGGGCTGTTGTCACGAGGGAGGTCATTTTTTCTGGTCCGCTACCGCCACCTGCCATACTACGTCAGTATGAATCCATCTTACCAGTATCCGCCGAACGCATTTTCAAAATGGCGGAACAGCAACACAACCATCGGATGCACCTCGAAAAAGAGGTTATTGGAGGAGATGTCAAACGTTCAAACCGTGGATTGATTTGCGGAACGGTAGTGATGCTTGCGACATTAGCGCTATGCGCCTATTTAGGAAAGTCGCCGCAGATGGTATACGCTCTCGCCCTACTTGTGGCGGAAATGGGTAGTTTATTAGCCGCTTTCCTGTATGTAGATACCAAACGCCGAAAAGAACGTGACGACAATAAAAAACTACTGGAGCGCTTAGGTCAACCAACACAAGCGCAGGAGAGTATGCTTGAGAATAAAGAGGAGTAGGCGCGTCCTTCTGACAGGAAAGGAGGAGAGCGTTATGCAAGAGTTAGATGTTGTCACCCTTCTGGAAGATATGCCAGAGTACTCCCTACACAAGGGAGAGAGGGGAACGGTGGTATTCGTATCTGAAACGGCGAATACCTATTTAGTTGAGTTTTTACAGGGCGAAGAGAATCCTGTTATCGCAACGCTAAAAGAATCGCAGATAAGAGTTCTGCCCAGCGAATACGCCGCATAGCCTACTCGTTTCGTCAGCGCGTCTTCAGAACCCGCCCCCCTAAAGGCGGGTTCTTGCATTTCTGGCGCGTAAGGCTCTCTACTTTCTCGCTTTCACGTACCCTTTAAGCTCGATGGCGTAAACCACGTACCCCTTACCCTCTTGAGGAGTGGGAACGATAAGGTCAACATAGCATTTTTCCGCGAGGTCAGGAGAGACCTGGAAGGACACAGCCCATGAACCATTTTCGCCCGTCGTTGTCTGAAGCGTCGCCGCGACTTTGGGTCTTCCACTCCCGATTCGCATCCTCACGCTTCGCAGGGTCTTCAATTTACCCTTTCGAGGAATCTCCATCTGGACAAGAACCGCCTCGTCATCTACGCGGTCTGCCACGAGCGTATATTTAAGCCCCAACTTCGCTTGGGTCTCCTTGGTAACTAACATGAGTTCTCCCATAGCCAAAGCGTGTTGAAGGCGCGCGCAAAATACCAGCGTAAACGCTACCCATACGAACTTTTTTACCATGTCATCCTCTTTTCTTGTATCAGGCGTTGCGGATAGAGCGGTAAGAAGTGATGACATCTCGTCAGCGCCCCACACTGAACCGCTACATCCGTTAGACGGGGCAGAGAAAGGATAGGTTACCTGTTATCATACTGACCCATCCGCCCCCTTTCCCAACCCTTACCCCTTCACAAGGGTCTCCGGGGTGGGAGTATGTACGATTTTTGAATACAAAAATCGATTCGCAAGACAGCCAAACCTATAGGTCAGGTCTTTCTCCCGAATCGGGAGAAGGATGTCCGAAGGAC
>CAIJLM010000619.1 GCA_903821495.1 uncultured Chthonomonas sp.
GTGGACATCTTTCTCCCGGTTCGGGAGAAAGACCTGTCTACGAGGTGGTCAGGTTTGGCGATAGATTGTGGAACAGTTTAACTCTAGCGAATCCCTTTGACGTTTAGGGTTATGGGAATTTTCACTTAACCTCACCCAACCTCTCCTTCGCAAAGGAGAGGAGTTTTAGTGGTTTGAGATTAGAAGCCTGTGGAAGGGTTCCAATTTTGGGGCTTGGCGCACGGCTTTTCGCGCTTTTTCGCGTATTTCGCGGACTCATCCCAAAAGAGTGAACTCTTACAAACGGGACGGGGGAATAACTGCCGCTAATGCGACAGCGGAGGCGATGGAACAGCAGGCTTTTGACTTGTACCAAAGCCAATCCTATCGTAACTTCGTCTTTGTCGGAGCCACCCCTTCCCGCACCGGGAAGGGGACGGGGGTTAGGTTCCCCCGAAGGGGCGCTGAGTAGTCAAATTTTCAACGTAATCTACTTAGAGAGGAGCGGCGTTTTCTGCGAACCTCTGGAAGGCGCGGCGCAAGTACAAGCCGATACAGAAAAGCGAGCGTATTATCGCGATAGGCGACTTTCACGCGGGAGAGTAGGAACGGGTTGTCTTGCGGTTTCGCGATGCCTCGTTGCGTGGTGCAAGCCCCCAGAAACCCCGCCCTCTTGACCAGTTCGGGGGTTTGAGCGTTGAGATGACCGAAGGGGTAGCAGAAGGTCTTCGCCTCCGTCTGTAGCTCCGCTTCCATCTCCGCCTTCCCTCGCGCAATCTCCTCAAAGGCTTCCGCGTCGTTCAGCGCGTCGAGGTGCGGGTGATGCGCGGTATGCCCCGCAATCTCCCAGCCCAGCGCCTGCAACTCCCGCAACCTCTCCCAATCCATGAGGGGAATCACCACGTTTTTTGTCCCCTCATCCCAATCGTTTGTCTTGCCTACCGCCTGAGAGACTGCGAAAACCGTCGCAGGGAAGCCCATCTCTTGCAAAATGGGGGCGGCGAAGTCTCCTACGTTCACATATCCGTCGTCAAAAGTTATCACAAACGTTTTGGAAGGCAGGGGCTTCTGGCGCGTCCACGCCTCCATCACCGCGCCGAAGGTTCGGGCGGTGTAGCCAAGTCGCTTCATAAGGCGCATCTGCTTCGCGAAGTTCTCCGCGGAAACATTGAGGAAAGTGTCGCGTTTTGAGAAGACAGGCTCGCCCACTTTATGGTACATGAGGATAGGGACAGGTGAGAATTGAGAGGGCATAAGGACGCTATTCCAAACTAAGAGGGATGTAGAATTCGTTCGTAGAGGGCTTCGATGTTATCCGTCATCACCTTCGCAGAGAACATCTCCACCGCTCTTCTATGCGCGGCGGCTCCCATGCGTTCGCGCTTTTCGGGGTCGTTCAAAATAGAGATTATTCCGTCTGCAAGCGCGTCAACGTTGCGCTCGATAAGCAGTCCCGTCTCCAAATCCTTCACGAGTTCCAAGTTACCGCCCGCCCGCGTCGCCACAACGGGCTTGCCGAACGCCATCGCCTCGATTATCGCCATACTACACGCCTCATACAGAGAGGGTAGCGCGGTTATCGTGGCGGCATTCATAAGGCGCGGCACATCGTTGCGGGTTCCCGTGAAGCGAATGTGATCGAGGACGTTATCGGCGATGGCGGTATCGCAGAGGGCTTTCTTGAAGGCGGGGTCTACGGGGCCCACGCATAGCAGGTAGGCGTTGGGACGCGCCTCCACAATACGGCGCATGGCGCTCACGAGTAAGGGATGCCCCTTGAACTCATTCACACGGGCGAATATCCCGATAATCTCGGCGTTTGAGGGCAGGTCAAACTCCGCGTGGACGGTATCGCTATCCTCTATCTCGCTCATACTCCCATCGTCGTTGATGAACTCGGTTCCGTTGTGAATAGTGTGAACCTGCTTCTCAGAGAGTCCCATATTCACGAAGCCGCTCTTCACCCAGTCGGAGACCGTGATAACATGGTTGCGGGGATTGGGCATGAGAGAGCGGTAGACGAAATCGTGCGACTGAACGTGGACGGAGGAGATGACTGAACGCCCTGTCATGCTTCCGAGTATACAGCCCAGATAGGTGGCGCGGGTGAGGTGGCAGTGGATAAGGTCTATTTTGTGTTCGTTGACAAATTTTTTGAGGTGGTTCGCCATACGAAGGAGGCGGGGGAAACCCATCTTATGCTCGAATACCTGCGCCCCGACAGCGCGAAGTTGGTCGGGAACCCAGTCGCCAGGCGGACAGAGAGCGATAACGACGTGTCCGCGCTTGCGAAGACGCTCCGCAAGCACAACGACGTGTTTTTCCGCGCCAGAGATGCGCGAGCTGGAGACAATGAGCAGGATATTCATTCAGATAGTAGAGTCCACAGTGGTATCTCAGGCAGGGCTGAGTCGTTGTTGTATTGTACCCTGTTCCCTCTAAATATGATTACCCTCGCCGTATGTTTTTAGCCCCGTTCACGCCATGCCCGAATCGCTTGAATAATATCTGTAGTGGCGTTCGGCTTTCCCAGCGCGAGTCCGTTATCGCGTAGGCTATCCACCTCAGCGGGGTTCTCCAGCAGTCTTTTCACCACAGCGCCCAACTCTTGCGCGTTGTGCGCGACGATGCCCGCCCCGTTCTCCACCAGAGAGCGGGCATTGTCTTCCTCCTGCCCCGGAATCATAAACGGCGCGTAGATGATAAGCGGACACCCTGCGACAAGGCACTCCGAACTGGTTAATCCGCCCGGCTTGCCTATCATAAAGTCAGCCGCGTGCATAAGCGTCGCCATCTCTTGCAGGGAAATATACCCTTTCAGGATAATCTTAACCCCTGCGCGAGAGGGGTTTTGCGCCAAAGCGTGGGCGATGTGCGCGTGTAGCCCTGCGTTTCGCCCGCATATCACGACCGCTTGAAGCGGTGTTTCGCTCTTCTGAAGGAGTTGCACTACCTCCTCGAAGGGACCTCCGCCAATTCCCCCCGCCGACACCAGTATCACAGGAATATCTGATTCCAGCCCCGCGCTCAGACGCGCCTCCCCTCGCGCCTCCCTAGCCCCGAAAGCGGGGTGTACGGGAATCCCTGTTATTGTAATGCGGCTCTCGGCGACGGGTAGGCGCTCTACTAGCCTTCGCTTCGACCACTCATTAGGAACAAAAAAAGCGTCCGGTTCGCCACGTAGCCACATCAGATGGGGGTGCAAATCGGTAATGACAATACCCATTTTGAAGGGTTCGCCCTGACTCTTGAGGAGGGCTAGTCGCGGCTGTGGAAGGGAGTGAGTGCAGAGAACCCAGTCGGGTTGAAAGGAGCGAACAAGCGCGTCAAGGCGTTTGAGCAAGACGACATCCAGCCGCGTTTGAAAGCGGAAACTGGCGCTGTTTTTGTCCGAATCACGATAGAGGAGACCCCATGCCGCAGGAATCCAGCGCACTAACGCCTCGTAGCCCCCAGCGTACCAGAGGCGGTAGGCTTTCGGGGCGTAGTCCAGCGTGTCCGCCATCGCTACCTCTAGCCCTTGCGATTTACACACCGCTTCAAGCGCTCGCGCCGCGCTGATATGCCCATTACCCGTTGAGGCGGAGAGAATAAGGACGCGTGGGCGGCGCGATGAGGGGGCGATCATTATATAGCCTAGCGCCGCCGTTGTCGCTGAAGAATACGCGCCAAACGCACCCGGTGGTAGCGTTGGAGAAGAGCGCAGTAGGCGTTAGCGACGTTCATAAACAAGACATACGCGCCGCCCGTCCAAAACCCTTCGCGTAAAAAGTGATAGAGGAAAGGAAAATGAAGAAAAAGCCCCACAATATGCGATACTTCCGCGGTCTGAGTCTGCTTTTGGAAGGCGCGAACGTTCTCTAAAGAGTAACCGTTCATGTAGGCGGGCTTTTCGCCTTTAGCGCGTTGACGGTCATCCAGCATGGTATTGGAGGTCACGTTCAAAACAATACGCCTTATTCGCTCGATTCCTAGAACGCGGTAGAACTTCATCGTCTCGAAACGAGCGGGCGTAAACCATCCCGAAAGAGGCGCCACTATTTCAGCGGCAGGGGGAGGAGGTTCGGTTTCGCTCTTCGCGGTTTTAGAGCCGGGCTTCTGAATGAGTAGCCAGCAGAGGCAACGCTTATAGCGCTCTTGAAAGGTGTTGACGAGGTGGAGCGCGAACAGAGCGAAGGCGTACCCAAACAGCCATAAGTTCCAGTAGATGAGCGTGAAGTAGACGAGCGGGAGCGTGAAGGTGGCGCAGACAAGGTGGACGGCTTCGTAGTAGCGCGTGGCGTGGTACATTCTGTCTAGGGCGGGAGCGTCTAGCCCCGATTCGGAGAGCGTGGTCATACTCTGAATGGCGCGGGTGTCGGGCAAAGTCTTTTCGCCGAAGAGTCGCGCCAAAGTGCGATAACACGCGCGAAGACCTAGAATTTCGTAGGTGCGCCCGTTGGCTTCCATCCCAGATTGTTGGTAGTAGCGTTCCAGCCAGTTCTGTTGCACAGTGTCTTTGCCTAGCGCGAAGGAATTTTCTCAGGAGGCGCATTCAGAAGAGAGAGGTCGTGCGTCTCAATCTCTTTCTGTAGTATCTCCCAATCAATAAGTTCCAACCGCCCGTCCAAGTGTTCTACAACCGCCGTGCAGTGTTCCACCCAGTCGCCAGTATTGATATAGAGAGCGCCGTTCTCGCGCCTCTCTATCTTTGGTTTGTGGATATGCCCGCATATAACGCCGTCGTAACCTCTACTCTTCGCATCTACGACGATATGCTCTTCAAAACTGGTAAAGCGTTGGATAAGCCGCTTGAACCTCTGCTTTATGCGCCCCGCCCCGCCCTTTGCCTGTTCCGAAGGGTTGGAGCGCAACGAGCTACGCCAATCCGTGAATACCGTAAGAAACTCGTACCCCCATGTCGCCGCCCAAGCGAGGGGCTTGAGGGAGGTGACAGACCTATCGAAGAGGTCTCCATGCACGACCAGCAACTTTTTACCGTCGGCGGTGATGTGCGTCACCGAATGCTCAAATGCGATATTGCCGAGTGTGGCTCCGTTCATTTTTCGGAAAAGCGCGTCGTGGTTTCCGGGAGTGTAGAAAACCTTACAGCCGTACTCCGACTTGCCCAGAACGGTGCGAACGACGTTGGTGTGCTTCTGCCGCCACTTGCTCGCCTTCACGCTCACCCAGAGGTCTATAATATCGCCTGCAAGGTAGAGGTATTCGCAGTCCATACTCTCTAAAAAGTGCTGGATAGCGTCCGCCTTACAGCCAGCGGCTCCCAAATGAAAGTCAGACACGAACACGGCGCGGTATCGTAGAGGCGGTGTTTGCATTAGCCAGACATCTCCTGCGGGCGATTCCGCAAAATAAACGCATTCGTACTTATGAGCGCGTCAACGCCCTTGCTTCCAACAACACTATTGTACCCCTTATTCTCGATTTCCTTCGCTTCGGAATCGGAAAGGTAAGAGTTCACTCTTTTGGGAATGAACCACGAGATGGGGATGCGAAATGCGATGAGACCGCGAAAAACGCGAAAAGGCGCGAAAAAAATGCACAATGCAACCTGCCCTAGAAGAACGCGCCAAACTTCCCAATCTCAAACCACCATCCGTGCATTCACCCCTTCTCCCAGAATTGGGAGAAGGGGCAGGGGTTGAGGGCAAGGAGAGGTTGCGGTTAAGTCGAAC
>CAIJLM010000620.1 GCA_903821495.1 uncultured Chthonomonas sp.
ATTGTAACAAGCCTATCGCAGAAACCTGACCACCTTGTAAGACAAGTCCTTCTCCCGAATCGGGAGAGGGATGCCCGCAGGGCAGGGTGAGGGCTAGGAGAGGTTGGGCGAGGTTATGTGAAAATTCCCATAACCCTGAACGCTTACAGCGGAGCCTTAAAGCCCAAGAACATTATCGCCAATCCCCAAAAAACTCCTGAGATTCAAATTCACGTATTCCAATAATCTGTTTATAGGATAACTCGCAATCTCGCTCTTGAGGAAAATACCCTGATGTTCGATAAAATTTTTGGAGGAGACACGTATACCGCGCAGACCCGCGCCCTCGACGCATCCACTCTGCGCCATCAGGTTATCTCTCACAACCTCGCCAATGCGAACACCCCCAACTATAAGCGCCAAGAGGTTCTCTTTGAAGCCCAACTCTCCAGCGCCCTAGATAGGCGCGATAGGGGAGGCGCAATGGGCGCCTCCGCCGTCTCAAAGGTGCAACCGCAGGTCGTTACCGTAGGCGGAACCAGTACACGCGCCGACGGCAACAACGTCAACCTCGAATCGGAATCGGTATCCCTCGCCGAAAACACTCTCCGCTACGAGGTTTTATCGCAATCCGTAGGCGGCTACTTCTCCGCGCTCAAATCGGTCATTAGCGGCGGACGCTAAATTTCTCGCTAGGAGGTCGCTATGCCCCTTTCAGATTCTCTCCATATCAGCGCATCCGGCTTGACGGCGGAGCGCCTTCGCCTCGACGTTATCAGCAACAATATCGCCAACGCCAGCACTACCCGCACTGCAAGCGGTCAGCCCTACCGACGGCAAGAGGTGATATTCGCCGCCCGTGAAAGCGCCCCCTTCGCCACTATGTTAGCGTCCGCTCGCTCTGGTAGTAAGTCCTGCGCCGCTGGCGCGGGAGTCAACGTAACGGCGGTGCAACCCGATATGCAACACGATTTCAAAACCGTCTACGAACCCGGACACCCAGACGCGGATGCCAAGGGGTACGTGCGAATGCCGAACGTAGAGCCTATTACCGAGATGGTGGACATGATTTCCGCGACACGCTCTTACGAGGCGGGTATTACCGCTATCAACTCGGCAAAGCAGATGGAGCAAAAAGCGCTGGAGATAGGACGCGCCTAAGCGTCTAAGGAGTTTGACCTATGAGAATCGACCCCACAGCCCTCGCCCTACAGTCTCTCGGCGGAGCGCAACCGAGTCTTACTCCCTCAGCAGGAACGGCTTCCGCAGGGCAGGGCGGCAAGAGTTTCGGGCAGGTGTTATCTGATTCTCTGGCGGAGGTCAATAAGTCGCAGATGCACGCCGCAGATATGAACACGCGATTCGCGGCGGGCGAGAAGATGGATGTACACGACGTGATGATAGCCTCGCAAGAGGCGGGCGTTATGCTCAGTCTCGCCGTGCAGGTGCGAAACAAGGTTGTAGATGGGTTCCAAGAGGTTATGCGTACCAGTATGTAGCGCGAAACCGCGCCAATAGAGCGCGGACGACTTAGGGACAGGGAAGGTCAAGCCATTATGTTGGAACAACTGAGGGATAAGTGGATAAGTTTCGGGCGCAATAATCAGA
>CAIJLM010000621.1 GCA_903821495.1 uncultured Chthonomonas sp.
AGGGGAGTTGACCGCAGACCAAATGGAGATAGTCGCCGCGCAAAAGGCGGATTTGCAACGCCTAGATCGCACTATCGGCGACCTGCTGGACATCACGCGCTTGGAGGCGGGCGTGACTCCTCCGCGCTTCGAGATAGTCTCTTCGCAAGAGTTAATCGCAAGCGCGATAGAGGCGGTGGGGGCGCAAGCGAAAGCCAAAGGAGTACGACTAACGGCGGACGGAGGCGCAGACGCGCCCCCCGTTCGCGCCGACAGGAGTCAAATTACCCGCGTTCTGGTCAATCTGCTGAACAATGCGATACGCCACACCCCTGAGAACGGAAGCGTCTCCCTTTTGGCGCGACGAGAGGGCGGCTTCACACGCTTTCAGGTGACGGATACGGGGGGCGGAATTCCCTCCGCGTACCTTCCGCGTATCTTCGAGCGGTTCGTACAGGTTCCCGGCGCGACTCGCGGCGGCGCGGGGTTGGGGCTATTTATCGCTCAAAGCGTGGTACAGGCGCATGGCGGCGAGATACACGCGGAGAGCGAACTGGGTAAGGGAGCGACGTTTATTTTTACTTTGCCAAAGGCGGGATAGGAGCGTAATCATGGCGCGAATTTTAATAGTGGACGACGAAAACAGTATCCGTATGATGATGCGGCTCGCGCTCAAAAGCGCGGGCTACGACGTAGACACGGCGGCGGATGGCTTCGAGGCGTTAGAGCGTTTCGGCGACGGCGCGACCTACAACCTCGTACTCTTAGACCAGAGGATGCCAGGGATGGAGGGCTTGGAGGTTCTGCGAGAGATGCAGAGGCGTAGCCCTCGCGCCAAAATCATCATGGCGACGGCGTTCGGAACGATTGACCTTGCGGTGGAGGCGATGAAGGCGGGAGCCACCGACTTTCTTCGCAAGCCCTTCACGACGGAGGCGCTTCGAGGCGCCGTGCAAGCCGCTCTGGACGAGCCGCCGCCCTACTCCGCGCCTCCGTCCACCCTCGTCTTCGGCATGACGACCATCAACGGCTTTCGCATTGAGTTTCGGGCGGGGTCGGGACGCGCTACAGAGGCGGCGTTCTTACAGGTTTTCACGATACGCAGTCCGGGAGGGGCTACGTTCGACTGCACTGTGACCCTGCCCGCGTATGTGATGGAACTCGTGAAGGCGCACGTAGACCTCGACTCTTTACCCGGAGAGGGGCGGTTCTGGACGGCGCTGTGCGAGGAGGCGCTTGCGAACTACCTGTGGCAGAACGCCGACTTCCCTCCGGAAAGCGTCCTCCGCGTTGATGAGTTTACGACGGGGCTGAGGCGGTTTGTAGATACCGTTATCGCCGTTTAGAGAGGAGCCTATGCCATGTCCGAAGATCTGCGTCGTCCGACGCCGGAGGAGTTGTTAGCGAAAGTTATGCACGAGGAGAGGCATCAGCAACGCGGACGCTTGAAGGTATTTCTTGGCTTCGCCGCAGGGGTAGGCAAGACCTACGAGATGCTGAACGAGGCGGGGCGGCGCAAAGAGCGTGGGCAGGACGTGGTTATCGGCTACCTCGAAACGCACGGGCGCAAGGGGACGATAGGGCAGATTGGCGACCTGGAGACGATACCCCGCAAATCTATTGAATATCGCGGCGCGACTCTGGATGAGATGGATGCCGACGCGATTATAGCGCGCCATCCGCTCTGGGTTCTCGTGGACGAGTTGGCGCATACTAATGCGCCGGGTAGCAAACGCGAGAAGCGCTGGCAAGACGTGGAACTCATTCAAGAGGCGGGAATCAACGTCGCTACCACGATGAATGTTCAGCACCTCGAAAGCCTGAACGATACAATACACGACATCACAGGAATCTGGGTGCGTGAGACGGTTCCCGATAGCATTTTGAAGTCCGCCGACGAGGTGAAGATGGTGGACATCACGCCTCGCGCCCTCATCCACCGCCTCGAACGTGGCGACATCTATAAGCCGGACAAGGTGGAGCAGGCTCTCGGTAACTGGTTTAGAGAGGGTAATTTGGGCGCGTTACGCGAGATTGCGCTTCGGGAAGTGGCGCAGGAGGTAGACGAGCAGATTGAAGTATACCGTAAACAGCGTCGTATCCATGAAACATGGGCGACCCACGATAGGGTGATGATATGTATTAGCCCGAACCGCTCTTCAATGCGTCTTCTTCGGCGAGGTTGGCGAATGGCGCAACGGCTTCGCGCCGAGATAACTGCGGTATTTGTGGAAACAAAGACACCCACCATCCAACAACAGGAGATTCTGAAGAGCGACTTTATGCTCGCGGATAGATTAGGGATTCCTGTTGTTACCTTACATGGAGACGCCGCAACGGAAATAGTGCGCTACGCTCAGGAGAAACAGATAACACAGATTGTGCTGGGACACTCTAAACGTACACGCTGGCAAGAGATCCTACAGGGATCCATTATCAACAAAATTACGCATGAACTTCGCACGATTGATGTTCTTTTGGTTACTGAGGTATCTGATCAGTATTAAACCGAGATTACGAAAAATGCCCTATTCGCAATCTCAGACTGTTAACGCAGATAGTGCGTGTCATACAAGTGAACGCTCTCCAGATAGCGACGCGCTCCGTTGTGGAGACGGCTCGCGAAGCGCCTGTTATCGGAGCGAACGGAGCGTGCGACGCGGACAAATATTTATCAAACACGGACACGAAAATATCAACCTCTCAGGCAAAGTCCAGAGTAATAGTCAATGCGGAAATAACCAATAGATTTGTTCGAGTCCGATTGCCTGCAACATACCAAGCGCGGGCCCAATGAAAATAGAGCCGAAGCCAATCAGGGCGATGGCTTGCAACCACGCGTAGGGCGGTAGTTCATTGGCGCGGAATGCAAGTCCAGTTCCCAGCAATGTACCCAGCAACCACCCTACGGCGCCGATTGGCAGGAAATCCATTTCCCACATTCCCTCGTGAAACGACCCTGGAGAACAGAAAACAAACCAAATGAAGCAGGGTATAGAGACAAGAACAACACCGACCACCCCGGTAAAGAATATGGTGCCTGCGAACGAGTCGCGTACCAGTTTGTCCAGTAACACGGTTTTGCCTCCACTTCCGTTGGAACCAGCCCACGTTATTTAAGAAAGACCTCTTCTCATAAGCATAGTACCTCATCATTCCCGTCCCGCTCGAAAATAGTCGCCCATATCTCCATCAACTCCGCTTTGGCGAAAAGCGAAAGGCGACACTTTTGCGGGGTCATAGCGCGTTTTGGGAAGTCATGCGCTTGCGCCCCTCTTCCATGATGTGCGAAGCGATTTCTTCAACCAAAGAGAATTCAAGACAGTCGCCGCCCTCAATCTGCGCGACCCCCTCCCGCACCTGTCTCCGCAACTCCTCCTGCCGTATCTCCAGAAACGCTTCCCGCTCTTTGAGAAGGCGCAAGCCCTCGCGAATCACTTCGCTGGCGGAGTGATACAGACCGCTCTTCACCTTTTCTGTGACAAACGTATCCAGTTCAGGGGTAAGCGAGATATTCATAGTTTCAATAACCTCCAATGGGTAGTCTTAACCCCTATTATACTAGGGGTAGCACAGAATAACAATTTTTGCGGTTTTATGACAGATTATGCCATAATATGTGGTGAATACTATTGAAGAGAGGACTGCATGATGACAAACGTTAATGTCTCACTGCCAGAGACGCTTAAAGACTATATTGAAGAACAGGTCGCTTCGGGCGGTTACGGAACGACCAGCGAGTATCTGCGCGAACTGATCCGCGAAGACAAGAAGCGCAAGGCGCAGGAGAGACTTGAAACGCTTCTGCTCGAAGGGCTGGAAAGCGGCGACGCTATCCCGGTAACGCCCGATTTCTGGAAAGACCTTTGGACGCGGGTAGACGCTCGACAAAAAGCGAAGCAGGGCGCGGGTGCAAATTCGTGAGCCATGACGAGCCACCCTTGCATACGGTTCATATTCGACCCCGCGCTGTGGAAGATATTGAGCGACACGCCGACTATCTTGAAGCAAACGCCGAGCCGGACGTGGCCTTTCGATTTCGCGCCGCCATCATGAACGCCGTTGACCAAATCGCCTTCATGCCGGGAGCGGGAGCGCCTCGCGAAGTACAGAACCCGCGACTATCAGGGCTACGTATGTGGATAGTTTCCGAATTTCGCAACTACCTTATTTTCTACATCACCCCAGACGGCGGTATTGATATTCTACGAGTTTTTCACGGGGCGCAAGACATCAGAAGCATTTTGGCGGATGAAGAGTAGTAGCCATTCAGCGATAGCCTCCCTCCTAACTCGGAGAGAGGGCTTATCACACCTCAAAACAGTCTACTTGCTGTCCAGCGCCTCCCACACTTTCGAGGGCGACATCGGCAGTTTGTGCAGTGGCACGCCTACCGCGTCGTAAATCGCGTTCGCGATAGCGGCGGTGGGCGGCAAATCAACATGGTATATGGTTAGCTTTCACACGTGAATCGTCTCGCATAGATGTCGCCCAGAATCGAGAGTCGTGGAGTAGCGACTCGACCACTCTTTCGTCTAACAGGTCTCGATGCCACCAGTGATTACAGCTTTCCTCGGTTTCCTGACGATAAACCCGCTCTTCAGCGAATCCAAACATAAACACGTACATTCGGAAAACCGTTGCGCGTTCCTCCGCCTGCAAACCGAAGAGCCAAATGTGCAGATGACCATACTCCCTGGAAAAGCCCGCTCGGAACAGACCTGCCTTCCGAATCAGCGTATCTTCTTCGCTTAATTGCGCCGCAGTCAGGGCTTTACCGATTAGCTCCGTGTCGCAACTTGCCTGAAAGGCAAACTCATTGAGATGGAGAATGAGCGTCGCCTGGTCATCAGCAGAAATGCTGTCATACCATGCTTGAAAACCCGCGAAATCTACTCCCCCGCGAACCAGTTGATTCATCCGTATCAACTCGGGCAGGGTAAGATGGCGCACGGTGTAGTGCGGAATATCAGGGGAAGACATTGGCGGCAATATCAGTACATCCTTTCCATGATAATCCCGTAGTCTTTGTACAGGCTATTTCACGAAATTCGCTACCCCATGCACGAGCCGCAACATGGTAAATGCGCCCACGCTTGCACTGACCTTAGCAAATTCTGGTCACTGAAAGCCCCCCCTCCAACTCGGAGAGAGGGCTATTCACATTACGGTCTACTACTTGCTCTCCAGCGCCTCCCACACCTTCGAGGGCGACATCGGCAGTATGGCAATAGTAGGATTTACCGCGCACTACTAGCGTCGTTCTGGCGGAGTACGCAAGAAAGAGATAAGGTTCGTCCAGTCCCATGTATGAGTCTGCTCCCAATGGTGTATCAAAGCCCGAACCTGCACGCCAATATCCCCCTGCGCGATAGTGCGTTCATCTACAAACACCACCCCAGCATGGCTTTCACCCGCGCCGCCCCATTCTGTTAGCAACGGCGGGATAGTTTTGCAGTCGTAGGTCACAAGAGACAGCCCCTCCTCTCTCGCCGCCATGAGTAAGGTCGCGTCCGTTTGACCGCGAAATGTCCCTCCGCGCCACACGCGCACGCTAAAAATGCGAATATCGGGGCGTTCGATGGCGATACGCTCCGCCACTTTTGGGGAGATATGTTCGTCCAGCAGAAATGCCAAAGGCATTAGCGGATTTCCGCCTGCGCTTCGCCCGACGCGATAGCAGGAACTTCCACCAGTTTCATCTGAGGGAACAAGCGTTTGAGCTTCTCGTAATCCATAGCGCGATTCTCCTCAATAGCCGAATCAATCTCTTCGGGAAAAGCCTCGTAGTAGTTAAGAGCCGCCTGCGCTCGCCATACGGGAAAGCCGAAATGAGCCGCTGTCTTCTCAGCGTCCAACCCGTAATCTTCAGCGACGGCGATAACCTGCCATATCTGTAGGTCGCCTTTGAGGCAGGCGTGACGTTCGCCGCCAAAAGCGCGAAATTCTATATCGGCGAACTCGCTAACTCGGCGGGCTTCTTCAAAAAGAACCGTTCCCAACTCGTTGATAGAACGCCCATTGCGCCGCGCAACGCTTTTGAGCCAATCCGCCGTAGTATCGGGCAACCTCAGAGTGATTGTTTGTGACATTGCACACCTCCAATCCAAGTATACGCTTACGCCAGTCACCTGTCAAGCGATTCATGCTCGGACAACTGAATCATTTGAATACTTTCGCGTCACGTCACGCTCTCACAAAATAACCCTCCCTCCTAACTTGGAGAGAGGGCTATTCACATCTCAAAGCAGTCTACTTGCTCTCCAGCGCCTCCCACACTTTCGAGGGCGACATCGGCAAGTCATGCAATCGAACCCCCACCGCGTCGTATATCGTGTTCGCGATAGCGGCGGTGGGCGGCGCGATGAGAACTCGTCAGCGTCGTATTGGCTCAAGGAACGCCACCCTATCGCTCCACTCTTCCCTAGAGTAGCGTTGCCAGTGAGCGAGCAAAGCCGCTACCAAGCCGCCAAAGTCGTTGTTGCGAATGGAGGAGTCGTCTATCAGTATGACGCCTGCATGAGCCTCCGCCTCCATCGCCATTTCGGTCAGCAAGGGCGGTATCGTCTTCAAGTCGTAAGTTACCAGAGTCAGCCCTTCTTGGGTCGCCGCCCGCAAAAGATTACCGTCCGTCTGCCCTACGAACGCGCCGCCATGCCAACGATGGACGCTTTCAACACGTATCTGCGGGTTCTTGCGGACAACCTGCTCGGCGACGGCGAACGAGATATTTTCGTCTAGGAGGTAAGCCAGCATCAGGCGAGCGACTCTCTCTCCACCGTAATCTCCACTGTTTGCCGTTCCAGTTTGGGGAGTTTGCGCTTGAGCGAGTCGAACGTCTGAGAGCGCGTCTCCGCAATCGCGTCGTCAATCTCCTGCGGAAAGGCTTCGTAGTAGTGAAAAGCCGCTTGCACTCTCCATGTAGGCAAGTCGAAGTGCGCGGCGGTCTTCTCCACGTCCATCGCATAGCCCTGCGCGGTCAAGAGTATCTTCCAGAGCCGCAACCCGCCCGTCAAGCAGGCGTGACGCTCTCCGCTAAACATGCGGAACTCGATTTCCGCAAAGGCGCTCACGCGCCGCGCCTCCTCAAAGAGCGTTGCGCCGACCTCGCTTACCGAGCGCCCCGCCCTCCGCGCCGACTCTTTGAGCCACTCCGCCGTATCATCGGGCAGTCGCATCGTCACCGTTTGAGACATTTTCACTCTCCTTGTCGCTAAACACATCGTGTATATTGTACACAAACGAAACGATTCCGTCAAGTATTGCAAATACGCATAAGAGTTCACACTTTTGGGAATTAACCGTGAAGGCTCCTCTCCTTTGCGAAGGAGAGGTTGGGTGAGGTTAAGCGCCAAGTTCCCAGAACCCGGAACTCTTACCCATCCGCTCTAACGATTACGGAGGGCTTGTACGTTCGCTGATACAACTCTACGACGCGGAGAAGGAAGACGGATCAGTCACCACGTCTCTCATCATAATTGGGTTAGTGAATTCCCGTCCGCAATCGAAAATATCGGTAGTGGCGGACGGGCGTATCAAAATAGCTATCCAGAAAATCATTTCGGTACTTGGTTGAATCAAGCAACCGTTCCGCTACTTGGAGCAAGTGCTCATTGCCCTTCTTATGGCATTTAGAATAGAAATCTGAAACGATTCTATAGGATTCTTTGCGTCGCTCAAAAGCAAGCAGTAGAGTGCGATACCAGTCCGCCATGAAGGCGACTGGCTCGATATCCTGATAATCAGAGCTTAACGCAGATAGTTTTGCAACAGCGCCTTCTGGTTCCTCATCCCACTGAAGCCTCAATATTCCCCCATATAGCCGGGCGTACCCTGACAAGTACTTATCTTGAGGGTGCTCAAGCGGAAATCGTTCAAACGCTTCTATCCACGTTTTCGCCATTTTTCTCGCCTCGTTTGGAAACGTAGCGGGAGACTTTCGGTATGCGTTGAAGAATTCACTCTTATGCCAGCTACCCATAATGTAGGGGTCGGAACCCAGTGAAAGATTTATCTGCCAGACAGGCGGTTTCAGCATCTGTAGAAGTTTCAAAAAGTCGCGCTTACCCTCATCCGTAGCGAAAGGAGTAGCGATGTTTGCATCTTCAGGAAAGGAGTAATATCCGATTTCCGCTTGTCCATTCAGAAATCCCATTACTTTAAGGAATTTAATCACAGCGTCTTTCTGGTATCCGCTACTATCTACAAAGATTATCTTCTGTCCTAGTGGAGTGGCGACAGCGCCTGTGTATTGAAACTGGCTCCAATCTATCAACTCGTGACACCATAGCCGCCAGCTCTTAGAAACATCTATTCCCAGGTTTCGATACTCGCGTTGCGCCCTGTTTACTCCCAGGTATGC
>CAIJLM010000622.1 GCA_903821495.1 uncultured Chthonomonas sp.
AATCTGTTTCTTAACGAGGACTTAGCCCGATGGAGTTAGAGTATAAAAGCGGTTCGCCTTCGCTTCTTTGGAAAGAGGGGCTACAGCGCGTCTATCTCTTCTTTGGAAGCGAGGACAGGGAAGGTTTGGCGAGGATTTTCGAGCCTCTTGCTCGATGCAATCTATCTGGATGGTGATAGGAGAACCTAATTATGGCGCAAAAACGAGATATCGTATCTAATGAGCAAGTGGCGCTCCCTGATGAGGATAGACAGAGCGCCTCTCCATTTGTTATGCGACAACTCGGAAAAATCAAGGACATGAATCGGGAGTTCGATATTGCGTTCTGGCAGGCTCAGGACACATCCACCCGACTAAACGCGGGATGGGAACTTGTGGCGTACTACCTCAAGCGTAAAGGACGCGCAGATGAACTCAGACTTCAACGCACTGTTGAAAGCCTTCAACGAAAATCAGGTTAAGTATCTTATCATCGGCGGGTACGCCGTCATGGAGTATGCAGAACCTCGGTTTACGAAGGATTTGGATGTCTGGATTAAATCCGACATGGCTAATGCCGTAAGGGTCTTCAAAGCCTTGCGAGAGTTTGGCGCGCCGCTATCAGGACTAAACCCAGAAGACTTTACGGAAGAAGGCGCGTTTTATCGCATGGGCGTTCCCCCTGTCATGGTGGATATTCTCTTTTCTTTGGAAGACCTCTCTTTCGATGCCGCGTGGGAGAGACGGCGTGATTCTGAAGATAGCGGCGTCACGCTACACTTTATCTCAAAAGGCGACTTGATAGATTCCAAACTGGCATCAGGGCGACCTCAAGACCTTCTTGACGTTCAGAGTCTGCAACTTCCTGTACACCCGCCCGACAAGTTCCAATGAACGAGCGAGGCTATATTTAGCGATTGCACTGACAGAGTAACGCTGAATCTGTTTCTTAACGAGGACTTAGCCCGATGGAGTTAGAGTATAAAAGCGGTTCGCCTTCGCTTCTTTGGAAAGAGGGGCTACAGCGCGTCTATCTCTTCTTTGGAAGCGAGGACAGGCTGAAGCACGAGGCGGCGGACGCGCTGATAAAGCAGGCCGTCTCCTCTGATTTCGCCGACTTCGACCTTGAGGTTCTGGACGTTCTCTCTGTAGGAGCGGACGCGATTCTCGCTTCGGCGGCGCAGGTTCCTTTCGGTTCGGACTATCGCATGGTGGTAGTCCGCGGCATGGAGCAGTGGCGCGAACGAGGCAAGAGCGCGGAGGCGGAGCGGCTTGCGGAGGGGCTTGCGCGTATGGGGGGGAGTACCTGTCTCGTCCTTATCGCTTCGGCGGAGGAGGAGGACGACAAGCGCAAAATCGCCGTCACCGTAAAACTAGACAACGCGGTCAAAAAGTTGGGCGCGGTGGTCAAGTTTGGCGCTCTAAAGGGCGAAGGGCTTTCCAAGTGGGTGTCGCAACGCGTTCGCGAAGAGGGTAAACAGATTGAGGCGGACGCGGTGAACCTGCTTCTGGATTCAGCGGGGCATGAGCTTCTCGCGCTAGAGCAGGAGATACTCAAACTCGTCTGTTGGGCGGATGAGCATCCCGTCATTACCGCGAAGGATGTGGGAACCGTGACCGCCTCTAGCCCAGAGGATGTAGTCTTCAAGTTGATTGATAGCATAACCCGCAAAGAGACCGACAACGCCCTCCAACTCCTCGCGGAGGTTCATCGCTACGACCCCAAACCGCAGGCGGTGGCGGGCAAACTTCTCGCTCTGCTTTCGCGGCAGTACCGTATGCTGTGGCAGGCGAAGTTTCTGGATAGCAAGCGCATCGCCCCCCGCGATGTGCGTTCGCTTCCGCCAGAGATAGCGAGCGAACTCCCCTCCGAAGGCAATATCGCGCAGATTGCGTTTCGCGCCGGAGACCTGTTTCAGTTGGCGCGAAACTACTCATGGGACGACCTTACGCAGGTGATGGAGTGGCTTCTACTGTGCGACCTTGCGAACAAAGGGAACGTTTTGGAGTCGGCGGGGGTCTTTGGTAACGACCCTGCGGGGAACCTACAACTGCTGGCGCTACTTCTTACAGGCGCTACAGACCGCAAAGGACAACGCCGAACAGCGTAAGTCTGCATTTTCTTAACGCTTGTATCTTGACAAAATCGTGATTGTCGTGATATATTATTTACGGTTATTAGGATGTATTCCCTGCTAGCTCAATGGCAGAGCGTTCGGCTGTTAACCGAAATGTTGATGGTTCGAGTCCATCGCGGGGAGTTTATAAAAAAGAGCGTGGAGTATCTACTCCGCGCTCTTTTTTCGTCTAAAAATAGGGCGCGAAAAGGTACGCTTATACTAACGTTTACGGGTTTGGAGAGAACACGATGACCAAGTTACGAGATATTGGCGTGGCGATGGTAGGAACGGGGTTTATGAGCGTCGTTCATATCGAGGCGCTCAGGCGTATCGGGGTCTCGACGCGCGGCATTTTAGGCTCTACGCCGGAGAAGTCCAGCGGCGCGGCGGAGCGTCACAACCTCCCTATCGCCTATTCCGATTTCGCGGCGGTTCTTGCAGACCCCGCCGTTCATAGCGTACATCTAGCCGTTCCGAACCGACTGCACCTCCCGATGGCGAAAGCGGCTATCCTCGCAGGGAAGCACGTCTTGTGCGAAAAGCCGCTGACTATGCGCTCAGACGAATCGGCGGAACTCGTAACCCTCGCCCGACAACATCCCCATCTCGCGACCGGAGTCAACTACAACGTGCGCTACTACGCCCTCTGCCACGAGGCGCGGGCGCGAGTGCAGGCGGGCGAGTTGGGGCGCATCTTCCACATCACCGGAAGCGTTTCGCAAGACTGGCTCCTCTACGCTACAGACTACAACTGGCGCACGCTTGCAGAGGAGGGCGGCGAACTACGAGCGCTCTCCGACATCGGCTCCCACTGGTTCGACCTTATTCACTTCATCACAGGCTTGGAACCGGAGGCGCTATTTGCAGACTTTACAACAGTGCATCCCCTCCGCCATCGCCCCAAAGGAGAGGTTGAAACCTTTACCAACAAACTCCAACAGGAGGGAGAGACGGAGGCTGTTCCCATCTCTACGGACGACTACGGCTCTGTCCTTCTCCGCTTGAAAGGGGGCGCTCGCGCCTCTATGTGGGTGTCGCAGGTCTCGCCTGGGCGCAAATACTGTATTCGATTCGAGATAGCGGGGCAGAACAAAACGCTCTACTGGAACAGCGAAGAGTGCGAAAAGATGTGGATAGGCTCCCGCGATTCGGCGAACCAACTGCTCATTCGAGACCCCTCTCTGCTTCATCCGTCGGCGCAATCCGTAAGCGACTATCCGGGAGGGCATAACGAGGGCTACCCCGATTCGTTCAAGATGTGCTTCCGCGACTTCTACCAGTATATCGCGAATGGCGACTTCTCCGCCCCAAAAACGTATCCGACTTTTGAGGATGGGCATCGCGACATCGTTCTCTGCGAAGCGATGGTTCAGAGTTTTAATGAGGGCGGCTGGGTGGCGATTCCCGCTCTACCGTGATTTTCCAGAAGGAGAGAGAATGCAACTCGGTTTTGTGAGCGCTATTCTGCCGGAACTCTCGTTGGAAGAGGTTCTAAGCTTCGCTCAGGCGGAGGGTTTTGACTGCGTAGAGTTGATGTGCTGGCCCCCCGGCAAAGCCGAACGCCGTTATGCGGGCGTTACGCATATTGACGCTACCCGTTTGAGCGATGAGGCGCTCGCCTCCATTCAGGGGCTAACTCAAAGCGCAAGTGTCGCTATTAGCGCGTTGGGCTACTACCCAAACCTGCTCTCTCCTATTGAAGCGGAGGCGGAAGTTGCGCTATCCCATCTCAAACAGGTGATTAGAGCCGCGTCTGCGCTAGGTATCAGAACCGTGAACACCTTTGCAGGGCGCGACTGGCGCCGCTCTATTGACGATAACTGGAGCCGCTTTGTAGAAATATGGCATCCGCTTATCGCTTTCGCTGAAGAGAGTAGCGTTCGCATCGGAATAGAGAACTGCCCCATGTACTTCACTCAAGACGAGTGGCCCTCCGGTAAGAACTTAGCCATCTCTCCCGCTATCTGGCGCAGAATGTTCGCCGAGATTCCAAGTCCCTCATTAGGCTTGAACTACGACCCCTCCCACCTCGTTTGGCAACAGATGGACTACCTCAAACCCATGACCGAATTCGCGTCGCGCCTTTTTCACGTTCACGCCAAAGATGTTCGGATTGACCGAGAACGCCTCGATTCGGTGGGGATACTGGCGACTCCTCTGGAGTATCACAGTCCCAAACTTCCCGGTCTTGGCGAGATAGACTGGGGGCGTTTCTTCTCGGTTCTGGGAGACGCGGGATATGAGGGCGCGGTCTGCATTGAGGCGGAAGACCGCGCCTACGAAAAGAGTTTGGAAACCCGTAAAGCCGCCCTGCGCCAAAGCGCTCGTTACCTACGAAACTATTTAGAGACCACACGCTAGGAGATTTTTTGATATGCGATACACACTGGAAGAGTTGGCGAAGAGCATAGACCATTCGCTTCTACAGCCCACAATGACCGACAGCGACCTTGAGGTGGGTTGCCAACAGGCGATAGCCTACGGAACCGCTTCCGTCTGCATAAAGCCCTACTATGTTCGCCGCGCCGCGGAACTGCTTGCGGGGACGGGAGTGGCGGTAGGCACAGTTATCGGTTTCCCGCATGGCGGTAGCGTTACGGAGGTCAAACGCTATGAGACGGAGATAGCCTGCAAGGACGGGGCGACGGAGATTGATATGGTCATCAATATCGGCAAAGCCCTCTCCGGAGACTGGGAGTATGTGGAGGCGGATATTCGGACGGTAACTGAGGAGGCGCACAGACACGGAGCCATTGTGAAGGTGATATTTGAGAACGATTTTATGCCCGACGACGCGATTAAAATTCGTCTCTGCCACCTCTGCGAAAAGGTGAACGCCGACTTCGTGAAGACCAGTACAGGTTACGGCTTCGTGAAGGGCGCGGACGGGAAATACTCTTATAAGGGCGCGACGGAACACGACCTCGCCCTTATGCGGACTACCTGCTCTCCCAAAGTGCAGGTGAAGGCGGCGGGGGGCGTGCGCGACTTGGACGCGTTGATGCGGGCGCGGGATTTAGGAACCACCCGCGTTGGCGCAACCGCCACTGCCGTTATGCTAGAGGAGTATAAGCGCCGCGTGGCGGCGGGAGAGACGGAAGAGACAGCGGGAGAGTTGGGCGCAGGAGGGTACTAGAAAAGGAGGGCAGGTCGCGGTGATGTTCTGCGACTCGCCCTATCCCCGGAACGACATAGGAGGACGGCGATGGAGCGCTTGCAAAATCAAAAAAACAGCGAGGCGGACGCTCTGGCGCGCAAACTCGCGAGCAAATCTCCCGACGAACGCGCCTCAGCGCAACGGCGGTTTGACGAGTCGGACGAGGCTTTCAAAACTCTGGTAAAACGCGGGCTAGAGGCAAATGCGCTCGCGACTAAGCGTATACTCGTTAGGCTCGCCTGGCTGGTGTTTGTATTAGGCTTGTGCCAGACGCTGTTAGCGCAGTGGACAGGTGATGGGGAGAGCGCCGCCAAATTAGTGATGATACCGTTCCTTCCCGCGTTTTGCGCTGTCGTCTACCTATTCTTATGGCATCTACCACGTCAATGCGGCGCGCTTTTCTCGGCTCTCGCCGTATCAGGGGATGCGATTATGGTTGGACTTCTTATTGATGCCATCACCTTGCCTCTAAAGAAGGATATGCAGATATGGCGACAAGCGCTAGAGCGCTCTATCGCCCAGGCGCGCCCCGAATCGCCAGTCATTGTGACCAAAGAACAGTTAGCGCGCTTGGCTGGACTGTTAGTTGCACATTGGGAAGCCATAGGTCAGAAGGCGCAAGCATACGAAGCGCGTGTAATTCTCGCGATTACGCTGGTGAAAACGCTGGCGGCGGTAGGCGGCACGCCTGAGATGGAGCGACTGGAGCGACTTATAGAGCAAACGCCCAAAAACGATAGGCGACAGCGACTCCACGACTATATTGTAGAGGTTTTGCCTGACTGGAAAACTCGACTAAATCGCGAACACCAGGATTAGCTAATGTCACGCCGCTCTCTCCCCGCGAGCCATAGAAATGGGAGCGGATAGTTACGAGATTTGAAGGGCTATCTGCGTTTTGTACATTGCGTTAGTTTTGCAATTTTTTCGCGTATTTCGTGGTTAATTCCAAAAAGAGTGAACTCTTAACGGGCGGCGCAGGGCGATTGAATACCCAAGAAAAAGTGGTACTGTATAGGGGAGGAGTTCTATATGACAAATCCAGTTCCGCCGCCCCAAAAACCCCCTGCCCCGTCGCAAAATAACGGGTGGTCGTTTCACCTCGTCAGCCTTTTCGGAATCCCTGTTCAGATACACATCACGTTTCTCGTATTGATTATCTGGATAGCGCTTCAAGGCTCCCCAAGTAAGACGGAACCCGCCCTATTCCGCCTTCTTTTTGTACTCTCCGTGTTCACCTGCGTACTACTCCACGAGTTGGGGCATTCGCTTGTTGCAAAGCGACACGGTATTCAGACACGCAGTATCACGCTCACCCCCATTGGAGGAGTCGCTCTGCTTGAAACGATGCCGCGTCCGCGAGAGGAGCTGTTTATCGCTCTGGCGGGGCCCCTTGTCAATGTCGCAATTGCGATACTGATTTACGTTGGAGGTCTTATCGCCCATCTCCCCATGAAGTTTCCAATCACCGAAGCGCCCAACAGCCTCCCGACTTTTATGACCTATCTCTTCGTCATCAACGTGATTCTCGCGCTGTTCAACCTGCTTCCGGTGTTTCCAATGGACGGCGGGCGCGTTTTTCGCTCCGTTCTCGCTCACTTTATGAGCGACGTTCAGGCGACGGTGATTGCAGTGCGGGTGGGGCAGTTTCTGGCGGCTCTTCTGGGCGTGTACGCCTTCCTGACGGGGCAGTGGATGCTGATGGTATTGGCGGTGTTTGTCTATATGGCGGGCGGGCAGGAGTCGAACGCATTTCAGACGAAGGAGTTGGCGAGCGGACACACGGCGCGCGAGGCGATGATGCGCGAGTTCCACACGCTAAATACGGGAGACTCTCTGCGAAAAGCGGCGGATATGCTACTCGCGGGAAGTCAGCACGATTTCCCTGTGATGAGCGGAAACAGCGTGGCGGGTATTCTCACGCGCTCTGCGCTAATGAGAGGCTACGCGCAAGAGGGCGGCGAAGCGTATGTCGCCGAGTTTATGAACCGAGACTATCTCGTTGTTCCTCCCGACATGGCGTTGGAGGAGGCGATTGTTCAGGTGCAAGGGGTTACTAACGACCCGATACTCGTTATGGAGCAGGGCGCTGGCGGAGAGCCTGTACTTATGGGGCTACTGACTCAGGAGAACCTGCTAGAGTTTCTCAAACTGCGCCAACTGCAAGATATTCGCTCGAATCGCCCCGAACGCTACTAATGTTTCCTCATGAGTATCGCCACAACCGCTACGATGACCAGCGCAATCGTAACGACGAACGCTATCGGGAAAGGCTTTTTGACGGGCGGTCTCTCCTCGCGCTGTAGGAGGTAGGGCGAGGGCTTAGGGGGCGGAAGATTCGGGGGATTCTCTTCTGAAATAGGGTCTCCGAGAACTTTACCGCATTTCCAGCAAGAGTCTTTTTCCGTAATATCCTGATTGGCGGTTCCGCAGTGGGGGCAGTGTAGGCGCGACATAACAGTCCTTTTTGAATACGGGGCGAGGGGGCGGGCTTCTATTTAGAGACCCGCCCCCCTCGCCCCTTCATAACATTTTACGCCTACAGGGTCGGCTTGCCGGGCTTCCAGTCGGAAGGACAGAGACCGCCCGTTTGGAGGGCTTGAAGCACGCGCAGGGTTTCATCGGTGCTACGCCCGATGTTCAGGCTGTTGATGACGGCGTACTGTAGGACTCCGTTGGGGTCGATGATAAAGAGACCGCGTAGCGCGATGCCCTTATCCTCAAGAAGCACTCCGTAGTCGCTAGCCACTTTCTTGGTGATGTCGGAGGCGAGAGGATACTTCATCTCTCCCAGACCGTGATTGTCGCGGGGGGTGCTCATCCATGCGAGGTGCGAATAGATGGAGTCTATGGAGGCTCCCAGCACTTCGGTATCTAGCTCCGCGAACTCTCCCATTCTATCCGAGAGAGCGGTAATCTCTGTGGGACAGACGAAGGTGAAGTCGAGGGGGTAGAAGAAGAGGACGAGCCACTTGCCGCTGTAGTCTGCAAGCGAGACGGTAGAGCCAACGGTTTTGGCGGTGTCGCCGGGTTTGGCGATAGGCATAGTAAAATCGGGGGCGGGGGAGCCGACTTTGGCGAAAGACATACTGATATTCTCCTAAACTGTGGGGTTGATATGTTTAACTCTTGCTTAAAGATACCTCTCATTCTCTGCGCGAGTCAACAGGTATTTGGGCAAGTTTCTATACGCAGGGCGATGTGCGATGGTTCCGCAAATGCGCCCTGCTTTAGATTGACCCCTAACTCGCCTCTTATCGCCTCCCGCCAGGCGGCGGTCCCACCATTTTATGAAAACTCTCGTCGGGGATTCCTTTGAAGTTGCGTGGCACGTAGGGAAACTGCGTCGTCAGGACGTAGTAGTAGGTTCCATTCGGATACTCCGGGGTCACTCCGGAGCGTCCGTTGAACTCGTCGAGGTCTCCCGCGCCCTTAACATACTCGTAGTCCTGCGCGAAAGAGCCATCATAAACGCCAGTGGGGCCCGATGGGCGCTGACCCTCTTTGAGTCTATAGCTGGAACGGAACTCTTTCATAGCGCTGTTGGGGTTTTGCGCGTCGCTATAGCCGTAGGGACCGTAGATGGGATACCCGTCTGCGGCGTAACCGACAAACGCCATTCTGTTTTTGTAGTCCCGTTTTTTCAGCAGTTCAACGGGAATGCCGTGATAGTGGTACGTTCCGTCCGGCTGGACGTGCGCGGAACTCTTGTCCACCCCTAATCCGCTCTCATGCGACAGCAGGTAGCCTCCCATAGCCTCGTAATGCCACTCGAAGTTGTTGTTCCAAATCTCGGCGGTTCCCGGGTCGAGGGGGATGCCGTTGTCCGCCACCCCAAAAATGAACCCGCGATAACGTCTACCTCCCGCACTCTCTTTCGGCGTTACAGGAGCGCGGTAGGAGTGCGCTTGCGCCTCTATCGTGTTCGGACACCAGCGATTGGGAAATTTGCCCGTAGGGTGATTAGGGATGCCGTTCGATACGATGTAGCGGTATCCGTCCTTAACGGCGATACTAACAGTAGGTTTATCCGTCTTCACGTGTTTGAGACGCGCCTTTACCGACGGAGCCACGACAACAGCGATGCCTGCGATAAGCAGAGCCGCGCTCAACCCGATTCGTAATCTTTCGCTACTCATGATGTTCTCTCCTTAGATGTGTTGCACGCATACCAAACACGAGGACTAGGAGACGATGCGCTGTACAAACCAGAACAGCGCGACGATACTCAGCCCATAGGCGACGCAGGTTCGGATTTTGGGGGCTTTGAGCGGCTGTAGATGCGCCACATAACCCAGTAGCGCCAGCGAAACGCTTGCGACCGCTATCTGCGCTATCTCTAGCCCCACGTTGAAGCCGAGTAGGGCGGGGGCTACCGCTTCACGCGGGAAGCCCTTCTCGATAATCCCTCCTGCAAACCCAAAGCCGTGTATCAGTCCAAAGCCAAACGCCAGATAGGGACGAATGTCCCGCGAGTCGGGTTTGCGAAGGATGGTCTCCAACGCCACCCCGACAATGGAGAGGGCGATAAGCGGCTCCACAATGCGGGGGCTGAGACTATATAACCCCAACGCGGCGACTCCCAGCGTGATACTGTGGGCGAGGGTGAAGCAGGTGACAATTTTGACTATCTGCCTAAGCCTTCCACCCGCCAGCACCAACCCAATCACGAAGAGAATATGGTCAAGTCCCGTAGCGAGATGCCATATTCCGAGTTTGCCATAGGAGAGAAGCAGACTCCACGACCAGAGAGAGAGTGTAGCCTCCCGCTTTCCCGCGCTTGACGCGTTCGCCTTGTCTTGCGGTTTTGCGGAGTCGTAGACGGTCTCCGATTTCAACTTGCCGTCTTGAAACACCATCAGAACGGTCTGAACGCCCTGCTCTGGGCGGAATGCGCGACTGAGCGAATAGTCGCCCTCTCCCGCCTTTACGGGGGCTTGCCAATAGACCATCTGCGCCTTGTCGTCGGTTGTTACAGCGGAGCGTCCGAACTCTGCGGGTTTGCCGCCCTGTAGTAGCCCTAGCCGTCTGCGTATCTCCGTATCCGTTACCTGCGTCTTTTTGTCCGGCTTGTGTAGCCCCACCGAGACAAATGCGCCCTTGCGGGTTACTACCAGACGCACGACATCCACATTCACATCGTGCGCGAAGGCGCGTAGCGGCAAACTTAACAGCAGTAGCAGGAGCGATAGTCTCTTCATAGTCGTCTTTCCAGCGTCGCGAACACCCTCTGCATTTCGTTTGGTATGCGTGTTTTGCAGTGAATCGGCTCTGTTCTGTCCGATTAAGGAGAGTGTATCAGGATAAAATGAAAACCCTATGAAAGTACGTATATACCCGCCGAATATGGTTCCCAGTTTTTTGAATAGACCTCTGGTATAGGTCTAGGTTTGGTGAACAGTCGTGTGATTTTCCGCAGTCAGACGCTGAAAGCCCCCCTCTGTGAAGCGCGTTCGCAAGACGCGCAGTTTTCACAGACAGGGGCTATATTCAAAGTGGGGAGAGGCTGAAGAAGTTACCTTTTAGCAAGCGCGCCTAAATCGCCTCTAGCCCTTTAATCTACTTGACGGTTAGGGTCGCTTTGCCTGTGCAGGCATTGTCGTAAGCGTCTCCTGCGAAAGAGGTCGCTATCTTGTGAGCGCCCGCTTTCAGGGGCAGCGTATACGAAAGCGTCGCCAAGCCGTTCGCATCCGTAGCCGCCTGTCCGATGGAGACTCCGTCTATTAGGAACGCCACCGCTCTGCCTGCAAGGTGGCTACCGTCCGTCACCCGGTTCAGAGTAGCTGTCAGGTTGACCGTCGCCCCTTTCGCCCCCGATACGTTGGCTGTCAGAAGGCTCGCGCTCGACTTCGCGACAGTAAGGGTTCCCGAACTGCTGGAACCTACGTATTTGCTGGTCGCCGTGAAGCTCGTCGCTACGGTATGCGCTCCCGGCAGGAGTTCCGGTATCGCGTAATGATATTCTGAGTAACCGTTCGCGTCAGTGGTCGCGATTCCAAGCGCTGTTCCGTCTAGGCTAAATGAGACGCTCTGTCCCGCAATACCCGTTAGGTCGGTAGTTCGCTTGAGGCGAACTTTAAGGGAGACGCTCTGCCCTATTTTCCCTGAAGCCCCAGGGCTAGAGAGATTCGTCTTCGTCTGGAGCGTTGTGAGGGTTCCTGCCGCATTGGCGGGGACGTAAGTCGCGTCGCCAGCGAAGGAGGCGGAGAGCGCATGGCTCCCTACACTCATAGTATCGCTCAAGATGTAAGCGTAAGTTGCGTATCCATTGGCATCGGTGGTTCCCGTACCGACTTTGACTCCGTCTACGCTGAAGGTAATGACCTCTCCAGCGATAGGCGTGTTGCTCGGTCTGGCTAGTTGACGCGCCTTGAGAGTGATAGTCTGTCCATAGTAGCCGCTGGCATTCGAGAGAGCTATTCGGTTATTAGGGTACGTGACGAAGTTCGCGACAAGTTTTCGGTTTGCGTTTATGGTGAAGTTGTAACTGGCTAACGGGCTAACTACCGCGCCGCTCTCCATCCAGTTCGCGAAATAGTACCCCGCTTTTGGCGTAGCGACTACAGTGACGCTGGCGCCGCTATTGAATACGCCGCCGCCGCTGACCGTTCCGCGGGAAGCGGGCGAGGCGGTTGCTGTGACGGTGTATTTCGCTACCGCTCCAATGTCGCCTACGTTTACGGTGTAGGTTTTCGATACTATCGCGCCGCTGGTATCGGAGGCTTGCACGGTGAATGTAAACGCTCCCGCGACAGTCGGCGTTCCCGAAACAATCCCCGACACGGCATCCAGGCTTAGTCCGTCAGGAAGCGCGCCCGCTGTTATCTTAGCGAGGAACGGAACTCCTGAACTAATAACAACGGAGCGATTCGGAAACGCCACGTTCATATCGCCGTCTTGAATGTGGTCAATCAGCCCCAAGTTCTGGGCGATGTCGAAGCCAGACATCTGCGCCCCGAAGAACTTGCCTACGACCACTACTTTCGAGAGGTCTACCGTTATCGTAACCCACTCTCCAAGGAAAGGGTCGAAGTGGTCGGCGTAAGTCACGCTACCCGACCCATGAATTCCGTCCGCGGCGACAACGTCCGCCATAGCCTCGCCAGTTTCTGCGTCGCGGGGTCCCACGTACTTGTAAAACTCGTAGCGGCGCGTAATGACCTCATTCCCGCCGGGCAGGTCTTCCGCAGCGCCCGCCAACTCGCCATTTTTGCCCCCTTTGGCGGCGGCGAATTCGGTCTGCATAACGCGCCACTCCATCTCCACTTCGGAGGGTTCGCCGTTCGCCCAAGGCTGGGGCTTGCCGGGGTCATCGCCTACGAGGTCGTTTAGCGGCACTTTTTTGGCGTTATGCGTCGTTGTCTTAATCTCTTTCACCCACGAGGCATCCCCGAACTGTAGAACTGGGGGAGCGGGCGGAGCGGGCGGAACGATGACCGCCACGACTTTCGGGGGGGCGGCGGCGACAGGAGGCTGATAGACGAAGGTCGGGGTGGAGACCATGACGGGAGGTCCATGCACCAGTTTGCCTGCGCCGTCATCAATGAGCCAGTTATACTTCACAGAGGAGGGAGCGCCGTAGTATCCGACTCCGAAGTGCTCTCCGCCGAAGTTGATTGCCGGATTCGTAAACTGGTGTCCCATAGTCGGGGCGATAGGTCCCGATGGTATCGCTGTGTACGCCGTCCACGCGCCTGTCGCGGTCTTGGCTCCGGCGTATCGCACAAACACTTTGGGGTGCAACGGGTCGGTGTTATCCTCCGTTATCTTGGGTACGCCATAGTGGTTGTAGTCGTATGTGTAGGTGATATCCTTGCTGTGGACATCATCTATCTCGATTTCGAAGCCGTGAGCCTCGACTCCTGTGTCGTTGACGCAATCGAAATTGTTGACTGTGCCGTAGGCGACGCTGGCGATAGCGGGGCGAGATAGCCCGATAAACAGCGACGGCGCTAAGAGAAGAAGCGTCTTCAATACCTTTTGCCACGCCAATACGCTTACTTTTGGATTTTGGGTTTTCATTTTGTTTTTCCTTTTCTTAAGACAGGCTTGGGGTCTCAAGGGGACAGCCCAAACGACCCTAAGCTTTTGTCGACCTTCACTGTATAGAGCCTCCATCTCCAGATATAAATACACTGTGTGAACTATTTCACAAACACTATTGAGTCGCAACGCCTCCTTATGCGTCGCCAAGCGAGAGTTTATAAATACCGTGAGCGGCGAGGTGTTCTTAGAGGCAAAACTGTTTCAAAGAGGAAGAGAGCGTATTTGAGAGTTAGAGGGAGAGGCGGAGGAGAAAACGGTAGGACATAGCGCTGTAGTATTAGCGTACTGATGCGCTTTAAGCGCCTATCTTAACTTTTGGGAGAGAGACAAAAACAGCGCATCTCGCAAAAAAAAAGCCCACTGCGCGAAAGACGCAAAGGGCTTTTCACTCTATTTTATGAGGCGAACCTCTCTACAGTTTTTGCAGTAGGTCGGCGCGGTTGCTAATAATGCCATCCACGCCCCAGTCGCGTAACCTCCGCTGAACCTCAAAATCGTCTACTGTCCACGCGAATACCTGCAATCCATGCGCGTGTAGCGCCTCAATGCGCTGTGGCGTGAGTAGGGGGTGCTGCCATGTCACAGCCTGAACATTCAGCCCAGCCACCTGCTCGCCGAGGTTTTCAGCGGGAAGCAGAGAGGCGTAAGAGACATCAAGGGAGAGGGAGAGAGGAAGAGACCTATCTATAGAACGGAAAATGGCGCGACTCTCCGCCCCTGCGCCCGGCACAATTTTAAACTCAGGAGATAGCGGCGCAAGAATCTCCGCGACCCGCTCCTCCACTCCGCTACCCTCGCACTTCATGTCCGCCATAACCGCGCACCGCCCCAGCGCCCACTCTACCAACCCTTGAAGCGTGGGAACCCCTTCGCCCGCCCCCAAGTCGAGACTCGCTAGAAACTCCGAATCCCGCTCCTCAACAAGGTAGCGGTCTCCGCCGCTATCGGTCACGCTATCGTCGTGAGCGAGAACGAGAACGCCGTCCATCGCGGGGCGAATATCGCACTCCACCATCGTGCAACCCAGCGCGACGGCGTGTTCAAAACTCTTTAGGGTGTTCGCCGGAAACGCGAACGGCGCTCCTCGATGTCCCACCCTATGAAACTTTCGCGTCATGCAGACTATCGCTCCTCATCTGGGCTTTTCAGCCTATCTATCACCTTATTCACGCCGCGTATCTGATTCACAATGGAGAGAACTTTCCGCTTCTCCGCGTGGTTCTTCATACTGCCCTCAAGGGTGATAACGCCGTTTTCAGATTGGACGGTCACGGCGCTATCTACGCCCTTCCAGTTATTGAGAACGAGATTCACTTTGCCCGCCAGCTCCGCGTTTTTCGCGGCGGTTCCGACGGTAGAGGCGAGTTTCGTCGCGTCTGTTGCGAGGCTCTTCTGGTCGCTTTGGTTACAGCCCCCTAGGGAGCAAGCGAGAGCGAGAAGGGTTAGGTATCTGTTTTTGCGTTTCATTTTCTCTCCTTAGTGGTTGGAGGGTTTCCCGCCTCGCTTTCCGCCGCGAAGCGCCGGAGGCTGAACCCCGGACGAACCCCCATTCGCATTGTCGTTGGCGCTAGCGGGAACCCCTACGCCCTCTTTGGGCGCGTCCGCGCTATCCGTCGCCGACTTGAGCGGCAGTTGTTTCAGAAGCGTCTGAATGGCGACTGCAAGTTGGGTATCTCTGCCCTTTACCACCTCTTCGGGCGAATTTTCGACATAGATGTCGGGCGCAACGCCCAAGTTCTCCATGTTCTTGCCGTCATTCGTATACCAGCCCCACGAGGGGAGGCGGATGCGCGTTCCATCCACCAGCGTCCCGCCATACGTGCCAATCACGTAGCCGGGAGTGGGTACGCCGACGATTTTGCCCAAGCCAAGCGCGTGGAACCCTGCGGGGAATATCTCTGCGTCGCTATACGACTCCTCGTTGATGAGCAGGACAATCGGTTTTGTCCAGTGGTGTTCCGGTTGGGTTTGACGGAAGCCATCGCGGGGTTGGGTGTAGCCATAGACCTTCCGCGCTAGTATGTCCATGAGCGCGTCGTGCGTGTTGCCGCCGCCGTTACCCCGAATGTCCAGAACCAACCCCTCTTTCTCCTGCATGGCGGGGTCGAACACCTCTTGCACGAAACGCGCTAGGGAGGCTTGGTCCATATTGTGAATGTGCAGGTAGCCTAATCGTCCATCGGAGAGTTTGTCCACCCTCTGACGAGTCTTCTTCACCTGCCATTCGTACTCCAGAGACGCCCACGCTTGAGTCGAGATGGGCTTGATTTTCAGAGTGCGCGCCCCCTCTTTCGAGGGCTTGCTGTTTACCGCTACCTCAACAGTCTTGCTCGCCTTGTCTTGAAGCGTCTGGTAGAAGTCCTCCGTCAAGCTGACCTCTTTTCCATCTACGCTCACAATATACTCGCCGGGATAGATTCGGGTCTTCAGTTTATCGGCGGGTCCTTTTGGCATAACGCCCGTGACTTTGATGCCCATTCCGGTATAGTCCTCATCGAAGAAGATACCTAACGTCCCCGTTTTGACTCCTCGAGGACTAGTAGAGGGCGAGATTTCCGAGTGCGACGAGTTGACCTCGCCCACCATCATCGAAAGCAGGTTCGCAAACTCTTCCGGCGTACCGACTCCGCTCAACCACGGCTCGTATTTGTCGCGGAGGGCTTTCCAGTCTACGCCGTGCATCTTCGCATCGTAGAAGGCGGCTCCGAAGCGGCGATAGAACTCGTTGAACGCCTGATGGTAGAGAACCCGACGGTCAAACAGAAACTGCGCGTTGAAATTCGTTGTCGAGGCGGGTCCTCCCATCAATGACATGGAGCGAATAGCGCCGTTCGCCACGTAGTAGAAGCGCGAGCCATCTGCAAGAATACGAATATCCTGCCCGCCTTCGGGAACCAGCGACAACTGCTGAATACTTCCCGGTTTGATGGTGATAGACCAGTAAGCCCCGTTTATCTGCACAATGGTTCGCTGACTGTCCGGCGTGATGGCGTAGTCTGTAATGCTTCCAATGGGGGGCATGGCGGCGGTAGCCCGCAGGTGGATGTCATCAAAATCTATTTTGACGCTCTTACTACGGTCTGGCTTGGGCTTTGGTTTCCCGCTTTCGTCCTTCTCCTCTTCGTCGTCATCCGGCTCTAGCGGAATCTGGAAGAGGTGCGCCTCTCCTCTGCGCCCGGTTACAAAGAGGAGTCGCCTTCCGTCTTTGGTGAACTGAGGAGCGAGATTGTCGCCCGCCGCATGGTGCGTAACGTTTATCTCCCCGCCGCCTATCGCGGGGACTATCCAAACATCGTTACCAGAGTACTTGTCCATGCGCGAGAAGGCTATCCAGCGGCTATCGGGCGAGAAGGCGAACGCGGTGATACCTACGCCAAAGTTGTTGCTTCCGTTGCCCGCCGCTAACTTCCGAACCTCTCCGCCCGTAGCCGGAATAATGTAGAGACCGGGTTCGCCTCCCGCTTTCGCGAAGAGTATCCATCTGCCATCTGGCGAGTAGGTAGGGTTGCTCTCGCTCTCCTTGTCGTTGGTGAGGCGCGTCGTCTGCTTTGTGGCTATGTCTAAGGTGTAGACATCGGGCTGATTCCCTCTGTCCGAGAGGAAGACGAGTTTTTTGCCATCGGGAGACCAACTGAGGTCGTTGTCGTTGGCGGGGTCATCGGTTAGGCGTTTCGCGTCGCCGCCCGCGCTCGGAATAAGCCAAATGTCGCCGCGTAGTACGAACGCCAACTGCTTCCCGTCTGGCGAAGGTTCTAGCGCCTGCGCCCCCTGCGTGAGGTTCTGGCTCTCCTGATTGTTGATTTTGTCGTCGGTAGGCGCGTAGATAGCAGGCTGATGGAGTTGGGAACCGTCGGGGCGAATGGTGTAGATGTCGCCGTTCCAGACGTAGGCGAGTAGCGAGCCGTCGCGAGAGAGGGCGGGGTAGCGCACTGCATCTGTGGAGTGCTTCGTTACCTGTTGGGGGGCTTTGCCGTCAACAAGAACGCGCCACAGGTTTGGGGTGTTCGTGTTGCCATAGCTCATCGAGAGGTAGACCGATTTGCTGTCTGGGGCGAAAAGGGGCCAGAACTGTTGAGTCTGCGTCTTAACGAGAGCGCTCACCTTGTTTGTCGTGAGGTTCTGGAGAACAGTCTGCGCCGCCACGCTTCCCCGATACCACGAGCGCCACCAGGGTTGCCCTGCGCGGGTATAGGCTACCCACTTGCCGTCTTGCGACCAACTTGCGAATCGTAGCGCCTGCTCGTCGTTGGTGACTCGCTTTACGGCGTGGGTTTTGAGGTCGATGGTGTAGAGCGCGAAGGCGTGGGTATCGCGGTTGGAGTAGAAGAGAAGTTTCGTCCCGTCGGGCGACCAGTCGTTCACCCAGTCGTTGGCGCTATGGAAAGTGACCTGCCTTACGCTTCCACCCTGTGAAGGAATCAGGAAAACATCGGCGTTGCCACTGCGCGTACTGCTGAAGGCTATCCATTTGCCGTCGGGCGACCAGCGGGGCATGGTGTCTAACGCCTCGTGGACGGTGAGGCGGACTGCGGTTCCGCCCTCGCTTGGCGCGCGCCATAGGTCTCCGAGATAGGTGAAACAGAGGGTTTTGCCATCGGGAGAGAGGGCGGGGTAACTCGCGCCGCGAACGGGCTTGTTTTCAGGGGGCGCGAGCAGGTCTTGGGCGAACCCTGCCTGCATACAGCCCCACATCAGGAGCGCAAGGACTCCCCATACGCTAAAGCGAAGACGAAACGATACTTTCAAGATACCACTCTCCTTTATAACCCCGCGAGGGAAGCGAAAAAGGGCGGGTTCGCCCTATGTTTCCTTATAATACCGAGATTGATGTCTATTATACGCCCGACTCGCTTTTTCCTTGTTGTAAAGACTCCTTTACTGTTTACCCTACAGGGAATAACTATTCCTAAGGAAGCCGCTTAGTGTCATAATAGACTTTGTATCTTTTGGGAACCTATCCGCGTCTAAACGACATATAAGAAGCGGAAGTCTCTGTTTGATGAAGAAAGGAGTCAATATGAAATCCATAGCGAGGCTCGTCCTTGTAGGCTTGCTGGCGGCGTTGGCGCTTCCCGCGCTCGCCCTGCCCAAGTATGTAAAGTGGACGGCGAAACTAGCGCAGACCGATGCACGCGCAGGCGAGGGCGCTCAGATTGTTCTGACCGCGAACATCGTCAAGCCCTGGCACAT
>CAIJLM010000623.1 GCA_903821495.1 uncultured Chthonomonas sp.
GAGAGCGCTACATTCGCATTGTAGAGGTCAGGGGTTCGAATCCCCTCAGCTCCATAAATACTCAACAGACAGTAACTAGGGCTACCTTTTTCAGGTAGCCCTAGTTACTGTTTTTTGTAACCGCTCACTCTCCTCCGCTTGGAAGGTTGGTTGCACAAATTACAGCGCCCTCTGTACTGTGAAGCCCCCTATCCCAAGCTTTCCCCCGTTCGACACGAGAGAGAGGAGTAAGCAATACGAGACTGTAACGCTAGTTTCGTCCTATCCCGACTTTTTGGAGAGAAACAAAAAACAAAAATTTGCGACAGAGGAGGAATCTCCGCACTCCGTGCAGAAGGTAGGGCTAGAGTTAGGCAAATAACCACAGGCGAACTCTTCGTCCTTGCGGCGTTACAGGAGTTTTGAGGAAATACTATGGCGTATAAGGCGTTGATTGTATGGGGCGGTTGGGACGGACACCAGCCCAAGCAGGTAGCGGAGATTTTCGAGCGCGTTCTGCTTGAGAAGGGCTTTGAGGTGGAGGTCTCCGACACGTTAGATGCGTTTCTGGATGTTGACAAGCTGAAGGGGCTGAATTTGATTGTTCCGGTATGGACGATGGGGCACATTAGTAACGACCAACTTAACCCCGTAGTGGAAGCCGTGAAGAGCGGCGTAGGAATTGCGGGCTGTCATGGCGGGATGTGCGACTCGTTTCGAGAAGCCACCGAATGGCAGTTTATGACAGGCGGGCAGTGGGTGTCGCATCCGGGTAACGACGGCGTTGAGTATGTCGTTAAGGTGACTCAGCCCGATAACTTTATTATGCAGGGTAGCGAAGACTACACCGTGAAGTCGGAGCAGTACTACCTGCACGTAGACCCTGCGGTGAAGGTTCTTGCGACGACGCGCTTCCCAAGTCCTGGAGCGGAGGGACCTCACTGTACAAACGACCCGTTCGATATGCCCGTCGTCTGGACGAAGATGTACGGCGCGGGGCGCGTGTTCTACCACTCGGCGGGTCATAACGCCGTAACCGTTGAGCAGTCCGAAACGCTTGGTATCATCACTCGCGGACTGCTATGGGCGGCTCATGCGGAAGAGTTGGCGTAAAATAAAAGAGCAGGTCGGTATATCTACCGACCTGCCACTGCCGAAGGCGGGATTCGAACCCGCAAGAGGTTGCCCCCAGAGGTTTTTGAGACCACCGCGTATGCCATTCCGCCACTTCGGCGTACAATACGCCCGTATTATACGGTAGAATACAGTGTGTGTCAACCTCAATTCAAGAGGAAATGTAGATAGAGGAGAGTGTTCGCACTATGGCGCGTGTCTTGTTAAAAGATTTGACCAAAACCTTCAACAAGGTTCAGGCAGTAAAGGGTATAAACCTCGAAATTCGTGACCAAGAGTTCATGGTGCTTGTTGGACCCTCTGGTTGCGGCAAAACGACAGCCCTCCGCATGATTGCGGGACTGGAAGAGTCGTCGAGCGGCGAAATTAGCATTGACGAACGTGTCGTCAATGATGTCTCGCCCAAAGACCGCGATATAGCGATGGTCTTCCAGAACTACGCGCTCTATCCCCACATGACCGTCTACGACAACATGAGTTTTGGACTCAAGTTGAAACGAGAGCCGTCTGGCAAGCCCTGGCCCATGAACGCCAAGCGCACCTACACGAAAGAGGAGATAGACCGGCGCGTTCAACAAGCCGCCGAGATTCTGGGACTGAAGCCTCTGCTTCAACGCAAGCCCAAAGAGCTCTCCGGCGGACAGCGACAGCGCGTCGCTCTTGGTCGCGCCATTGTGCGCCACCCCAAAGTCTTCTTGATGGACGAGCCGCTCTCTAACCTCGATGCGAAGTTGCGCGTTCAGACCCGCGCCGAACTCATCAAACTCCACCGCCGACTGGGTATCACCACCGTCTACGTGACTCACGACCAGGTGGAAGCCATGACGATGGGAGACCGTATCGCCGTAATGAGCAATGGGCTTATTCAGCAGGTAGACAAGCCGCTTACTCTGTATAATCATCCCACCAACCTCTTCGTAGCGACCTTCATCGGTTCGCCCTCCATGAACGTATTTACGGTTACGCTCTCTGAGAGTGACGGCGCCGTATATGCAGACGCTGGCGCTTTCAAGGTGGCGCTCAAGGCGGAACAGGCGCGAATGATACGGTGATTACCGTGTTGTTTGATAATAGTTTTGTAGGCGGACAACCAACGGATGTGATCAAAGTGATTGCCTCATCACCCTGTGGAAACGGATTGAGCAAGACGTTAGCCATCAAACGCGTGGCTCCTGGTGCTGCAGGTTCCTTCCTCGGAAACC
>CAIJLM010000624.1 GCA_903821495.1 uncultured Chthonomonas sp.
AAAAAAGAACAGCGTCACCGCCCATTTGCTAACCGGAGTGACCGCGCACCGAAGACATAAGAAGAACACAGAGGCGAAAATAGACCAAATTGCACTCTGATTTACCGGAAACTAAAGAAGTTCCGTGTTTCCGAAAGCGATACAAAAGGAGAGACCTTGATACAGTGAAAACGATTGCGCTGATATTTGCGGGCGTAACGCTACTCATCGGAGGGCGAACAGGGCGCAACGCCGCGCCCCAACCAGAAAAACAGAAGGAGACTCGCGCCATGATACGAATTGGATTAGTGGATTTTGACACTTCGCACGTGGAAGCCTTCACGCAACGCTTCAACCATCTGGATGTCGCCCCAAGCGAGTGGGTGGAGGGCGCGAAGGTGGTTGCAGGTTGCCCCGGCGACTCGGAAATTATGCCGGAGCGCATTGCGGGCTACACCGAGAAACTACGCGGCTACGGAATCGAAATTGTGGAGAAGCCCGAAGACCTTATCGGCAAGATAGACGCGGTAATGATAGAGTCGCAACAGGGTAGGAGGCATCTAAAACGCGCCGAGCCGTTCTTCAAGGCGGGGTTGCCTGTCTTTGTAGATAAGCCCTTTGCGGAGAACGTCGGGGAGGCGGAGAAGATGATAGCCCTCGCGCAAAAGTATCATGTCCCCCTGCTCTCCTGCTCCTCTCTGCGCTACGACCCCAAAGTAAAAGAGGCGTTGGAACTCCAATCGAAGTACGGCAAACTGCTTTCGGCGGACGTATGGGGCGCGGCGGAACTCCACCCCGGCAACCCCGGACTGCTTCACTACGGTATTCACGGCGTAGAACTGCTCTACGCGCTTATGGGCGCGGGGTGCGAAAAAGCGCAGATGACGGCTACCCCCGAAGGCGAGGTCGTTACGGGGGTATGGAAGAGCGGTCATGTCGGGAGCGTGCGGGGTATTCGCGCTGGACAGTACGGCTTCGGGTTCGTGGCGCACTACGAGAAGGGGAACGTCTCGTTTGTCATTGAGGGCGCGGCGTTCTATCGGGAGATGCTCAAGGTTGTGGTAGAGATGTTCAAGACCAAAAAGCCGCCCATTGACTATACCGTTATGCGCGAAATTATGGCGTTTATCCACGCCGCCGACACCTCGCGGGCGAAGCATGGCAGTATCGAAAAGGTGAAGTAGAGACAAGGAGACGGAAACAGTGGCGCAATTAGCGATTCTGGGGGGCGAGAGGGCGGTTCAGACTCCGCCACGCGATAGTTTTCACTGGCCCATCATTACGGAAGAGGACGAGGCGGAGGTTCTGGATGTGTTGCGACGCGGAGCGATGTCGGATACCGATATTACGAAGAGGTTCGAGCGGGAGTTCGCGGAGTGGCAGGGAGTAGAGTACGCTCTCGGCTTCTGCAACGGAACCGCCTCGATTCACGCCGCCATGTACGGTTGCGGGGTCGGCGTAGGAGATGAGGTTATCTGCCCCGCTATCACCTACTGGGCTTCCGCCCTGCCCTGCTTTTCGCTCGGCGCAACCGTCGCCTTCGCCGACATAGACCCCGTAACCCTCTGCCTCGACCCCAACGACCTCGAACATCGCATTACGAACCGCACAAAGGCGATAGTCGTAGTTCACTATCTCGGACACCCCGCTGACATGGACGAAATTATGGCGGTGGCGCGAAAACATGGGGTGAAGGTGATTGAGGATGTTTCGCACGCGCAGGGCGGACTCTACAAAGGGAGGAGACTGGGTACAATCGGCGATGTCGGGGCGATGTCGATGATGACAGGTAAATCGTTCGCGATTGGGGAGGCGGGTATGCTCGTAACGAATAGCCGCGCTATCTACGAACGCGCTCTCACGTTAGGACACTACGAACGCTATACCGCCGACCTCGAAACGGAGGCGTTGCGCCCATTCGCGGGGCTTCCCGTCGGCGGCTACAAGTATCGGATGCACCAGATGAGTTCAGCGATGGGGCGCGTTCAGCTCAAGTATTACGATGCGCGTTGCACGGAGATTCGCCGCGCCATGAACTACTTTTGGGATATATTAGAGGGCGTTCCGGGCATTCGGGCGCACCGCGTCGCCGCCGATTCGGGGAGCGATATGGCGGGCTGGTACGCCGCGCACGGTCTCTACCTGCCGGAGGAGTTGGGCGGGCTATCGCTTACACGGTTCACAGAGGCGGTTCGAGCGGAAGGAGCGGCCTGCTCTCCGGGCGTGAATATGGCTCTCCATCAACACCCTCTCCTACAGACTTGCGATGTGTACGGACACGGCAAGCCCACCCGTATCGCGAACTCCGAGCGAGATGTGCGGCGGGTGGACAGCAGTCTGTCCGTAAGCGAACGCATTAACTATCGCGCCTACTACGTCCCTTGGTTCAAAAAGTTTTACCCCGAAATCATAGAGGAACAGGCGAACGCCTATCGTAAAGTCTGTGAGAACTACCAGTCTTTGCTGGCAGAGGATAGGGGCGACCCCGTTCTGATGGGACGCGCAGGCACGACGACACGGGGGTAATAGTTCAGGATTGCGGCTCTTTACATAACCTCTCCTAGCCCTCAAGCCCCGCCCCTTCTCCCAATTCTGGGAGAAGGGGTGAATGCACGGATGGCAGTATGAGATTTGAGGGGCTTGCGGCGCTACTC
>CAIJLM010000625.1 GCA_903821495.1 uncultured Chthonomonas sp.
GTCTGTTTTACCTCTCCCCAACCCCTCTCCGAAGCCCTCACCCCGTCCTTCGGACACCCCTCTCCCAATTCTGGGCGAGGGGCGAATGCGCGTGGCACGAGATTACAACGCTTTGGGTCAGGGGTTGAAAACCCCTGTCTAAATAAAGCAAGCGTCTTTCAGACGCGACAATCCGCCGCCGCAAAGCCTGTAGAGATAGCGGTAAGCCTTCCAGCCGAAGCCGTAAAATCCGTCCGTAGGACGGGCGCACTACTTAGGCAGGTACTTTCAGCGCCTGACTAAAAGCCTTCCATATCTCAAAACCCGAATACATACCCCAATGAGGCTCTGCATTATGTTTGGTCTGTTCGCTTATCACGCTATAAATTACTGATAGGGGTTGCGAGCAATCAGATTCCGCACTTCGTCCGCGCTCTGTTTGAGGCGTTTACGCGCAAACTCCTCGAAGCCGCTATCCCCATTTGAGTTGTAATACTGCACGCAAGAGACCAGCGCCTCCCCGAACTTCGCCTTCGCCGTCACCACATAAGGGCTAGAGTACTGGAAGGGAACCTGCGGCGCGAGTTTGGCGTACATCGCGCCTAATTTCTGGTTACTCCAGTAGGGACGCGGCTCTTGAAAGGCGGGTTGGCTCCACGCTTCGCGAAGGCAGGGCAGAATGTTGGTGTCTTGGAACCTCTGCGCGAGTTCCGGTTTGTTTAGGTAGAGGTGTTGCGCTAGTTCCCACGCTAAGTCGGGATGTTGGCTCTTCTTCGTAATCCCAAGCATCGTGCCGCCCCAAGTGCTCGTTCGTAAGCCTCCCGGTTTGAGCGCGGGTAGCGGCATCAGCGCCATATTTCCGCTCATGCGCGGAATATCCTGCTCAAACCCTTTCGTGCGCCAGTCCGGGGCGAAAAGGCAGAGCATATAGCCCTGCTCCACCGCTTGCGTCAGTATCTGATTCGCGCCTAGCGTACTTCCAATTTTGTTTTTCCCTGCGACGAGGGGGACGTAGAAGAGCATGGTCTGCACTCCTATTTCGCTGTCGAAGGCGCAGTGTCCCTGCGGGTCGAAATAGCCCCCGCCGCGCTGAAACAGCATAACCTCAAGGTTGTCCACTCCGCTATCAGAGAGTTCCAGCAGGTAGCGCTTGCCGGGTATGGTGATTTTATGCCCAATTTTGATAAAATCGTCCCATGTCTCAATGCGGTTGATGTCTACGCCCTCTTTTTCCAGAAGGTCGCGCCGACACGCCAACATAACAGGGTGAACGTCGTTGGGGAGTCCGAAGATACGCCCTCGCGTGGTATAGGGCGCGAAGCGGGCTTGCACCATCTTCTCCCATAACCCTGACTGCTTCACCCTGTCGGTTATGTCTACAAAGCCGATGTGTTCGAGGGGACCCCGAAAGAAACTACCCGCCGAACTAATCTCCACCTCCACGACATCCGGCACGTTCAGGTTGGCTTGGAACGCGGCTTGCAGGCGCGAGGCGACGGCTTGCCCGTTGACGTGTTCTATCTTAACGGTAACGCCGGGATGCGCCTTTTCAAAGGAGGGAATGCCTTTAAGGTATGCGGTGTAGTGCGTATCGCTGAACGTCCACATCGTCAACGTTGTTTTGCGAGTCTCTACGCGGTGTAGAGTGATGAACAGCCCCGAAATGAGAGCCAGTATCACAAAACTGAAGGCGGCTTTACCGTAAGGAAAAGAGAGCATGAGTGGTTCCTAGAGCGTGGGTAGTTTCCAGGGGGCGCGGTAGGTCGGAGTGCAGAGGGCGTTCGCCTCCGCATCTCCCACAACCTCCCATGTCTCCTCAGACCACTGTAGTTTACGATTCGTTTTTAGCGCGA
>CAIJLM010000626.1 GCA_903821495.1 uncultured Chthonomonas sp.
GGGGCGGAGCGTCTCCCCAAATACCGTATACGCCGCTATGGGGACGCAGAGACGGTATTTTTGGAGCGCAAAAGCAAACCGGACGGCAAGGTAAAAAAACACCGCACTCTCGTACACGCCGACGACCTTGCGTACCTTGATGGAGTGGAGCCGCCGGAGGACTGGTCGGGACGCTGGTTCCGTAAGCGGATGCGAAAGCGCGGACTACGCCCGATATGCTTCATCTCCTACAACCGTACTGCGCGGCTTGGGCGGATTGAAGACCAGTACGTTCGCTTCACCCTCGACAAAGATATTCTCTGCACTCCCGCTCTGAATATGGGGTTGCCGGGTCCTCTCAATGGAGGAGCGACGCGCCTAGATACCGTGATTGCCGAGATAAAATTTGAACACTCGCTACCCGCCCCTTTTGCAGAGGTTGTGGAGAGGCTCAACCTCGTTTCCGCGCCCGTCTCTAAATATAAGCGCGGCGTGGAAGTCTGTTCGCTAGTCTCCGCCCTCTTAGACGACGTAGCGCATAAAAACAGCCCAGGTGGAGACAACCTTGGCGCAAACTGACACACACCTCTATCGAAAACTGCGAACAGTGGCGCGTCCCTACCTGCCGCATCTGCTGGGCGTACTGGTTTTGGAGTTACTGTCCACTCCTTTAACGCTTCTCGCCCCTATACCGCTCCAAATCGCGGTAGACAGCGTGATTCATAAGAAGGCGGTTCCGCCCCTATTTCGGTGGGCGCTAGGCTCCTCCCCTGAATCCCCTCATACTCTCCTTTTGGGGGTCTGCTTACTCTCTTTGAGCATTGTCTTCGCAGGGCAGGTACGCAACCTCCTGAGTTCCACGCTCTCCACCTACACAGGGCAGAACCTCCTGCTCTCTTTTCGCGCACGACTCTTTCGTCACGCCCAACGGGTTTCACTCTCTTATCACACCAATAAGAGCTCCACCGATGCCATGTACCGTATTCAGTCTGATGCCGCCGCCATAGAGCCTATCTTCACAGACACGCTCATACCTGCGGTAACGGCGGTCTTCACGCTGTTCTGTATGCTCTTTGTGCTACTGCGCCTCGACTTCAAAATCGGAGTTATCGCGCTCACTGTCTCCCCTTTACTGTTTCTTTTGTCTCGCATCTCGCGCCCCATTCTCAAGGCGCAGTCGCGTAAAATAAAACAGCAGGAGAGCGTCTCCCTCGCCGTCATCAATGAGGTGTTGGGGCTACTGCGCGTGGTGAAGGCGTTTGGGCAGGAGGAGCGGGAGCAGGAGCGTTTTACAGAGCAGGCGAAGAGCTGCGTAACAGCGCGGCTACGCCTCAACCTCATCGAAAATGGGCTTGGCTTGGGTATCAATATGGTGACGGCGATTGGGGTCGCAAGCGTCCTCTATTTCGGAATCAACGACGTGCTTACAAAAGCGTTGACGCTTGGGCAGTTGCTACTGGTACTCAGCTATGTGTCCGACATATACGCCCCTCTCAAAACGGTGAGCCGCAAGATGGTCGCTGTACAGACTCACCTGACCAGTCTTGAACGGGCGTTCGCCTTTCTAGATGAGCCGGAGGATGTACCAGAACACCCGCAAGCCCGTCCTCTTGAACGCGCAAAAGGCAAAGTCGTCTTTCAAGATGTCGGTTTCCGCTACTCTAAAGAGCGGGATATTTTGAAAGGGGTCAGTTTTGATGTGGAGGCGGGCGCGAAAGTGGGAGTTGTCGGTGTAACAGGCTCTGGCAAAACCACTATGAGCAACCTGCTACTGCGCCTCTACGACCCGCATGAGGGCGCTATCTTGCTTGATGGCGTGGATATTCGTGAATACAGACTGAAGGACTTGCGGAACCAGTTCGCGGTTGTCTTTCAAGAGTCTCTCCTCTTTTCCGCTAATATAAGAGACAATATCGCCTACGGTTGCCCAGACGCAAGTCAGGAGGAGATAGAGGCGGCGGCAAAGATGGCGAACATTCACGATTTCATTCAGCGTCTGCCCAGCGGGTATGAGACCCGTGTCGGAGAGCGAGGCATGGCGGTATCCGGCGGCGAACGCCAGCGTATCGCGCTCGCTCGCGCCTTCCTGAAAGACGCGCCGATACTGGTGCTAGATGAGCCGACTAGCTCTGTAGATGGCGCTACGGAGGCGGCGATTATTGAGACGATGGAGCGATTGATGCAGGGGCGCACTACCTTCATTATCGCGCACCGACTGAACACGATTGAACACTGTGACGTGATACTAAAAATGGACGAGGGGAGACTCCTGAACACAGCGTCCTCTCAAATACTTCCAACCCACTGACACTCAAGGAAAGACCGATGCAGAACTACCCGAATAAACGTACCTCACCCTCTCTGCGGCAAGGGCTACTTGTAAGCGCCCTGCTTGTAGGCTCTCTTCTCTTCTCGAATCTGCTATTGGCGGGCGGCAAACCCAAAGCCCAGACCTCCCTTCCGCAAAAGCCTTCGGAACTGTTTCAAACCGCCAAAGTCTGGACAGTACACCTCAAACTGACTCCCGAAGCGTGGACGGAGATGGAGCCTAAGGGCGGGCAGGGCGGTTTCTTTGGCGGTCCCCAGCCTCCTCCGGGCGGTGACGGCGGTCCGGGAGGCGGACCTCCTCCTAATGGCGGTGGTCGTCCCGGAGGTGGACCTCCTGGCGGCGGGTTTGGTCCCTCGATGTTCATCGCGCCCGCCTTCATGGGGCAAGCCGATAAAAACAAGGACGGCAAAATTTCGGAAGCGGAGTTCCGTCAGATGGCGGAGGGCTGGTACGCGAAGATAGACAAAGATAAAAAGAGCGTTGTGGACGAGAAGCAGCTCCGCAAAGGCTTGAACACGGTACTGATGTCTCCGCCTCCCGGCGGGGGCGGCGGACCAGGCGGCGGCGGTCCCGGTGGACCGGGGGGCTTTAGCCTACAGGGACGACCCGGTATGCGAAATGGCGTTGCGGGGGCGATGGGCATAGAGTTCAAGCACGTTCACGCTGAGTTGGAGTTTGAAGGCGAAACGTTCCACGATGTCGCCTTGCGTTATAAGGGCAACGGAACGTTTCTGGAGTCGCGCTCTGGTATCAAGCGTTCGCTCAAGATAGACCTCAAAAAGTATGTGAAGGGGCGGCAACTGGCGGGAGTGACGACGCTCAACCTACACAACAACGTAACTGACGCAAGTTCGATGAACGAGCCGTTGGCGCACGGAGTCTACCGTGATGCGGGTATCCCCGCGCCGCGAACCGCCTACGCCAAAGTCTATGTCACTGTGCCGGGCAAGTATGACCATAAGTATTTCGGTCTCTACTCGCTGGTGGAGAATGTGGACAAAAACTTTGTTCAAGAGAGATTCGGCACGAAGAAGGGCGCGCTTCTCAAGCCGTCTAGCCCAAACCTGTTCGCCTATCTCGGCGAGGACTGGAAAGCCTACAATCAGACCTACGAACCCAAAACCGACCTCACCGAACAGCAGCAGAAGAGGGTTATAGACCTATGCAGACTGGTGACGAAAGGAACCGAAGCGGACTTTGTAAAGCAGATTGGCAGTTTCATAGACCTCAACGAGTTTTCAAAGTATATGGCGGTAATGGTCTGGATACTAGACCTCGATAGCGTTCTGGACATGGGGCAGAACTTCTATATGCACCTCGACCCCAAAACCGACAAGTTCCAGTTTATTGCGTGGGACCAAGACCACTCTTTCGGCACTTTTGGAATGATGGGTACGCAACAGGAGCGCGAAAACCTGAACATCCATAAGCCGTGGATGGGCGACAAGCGCTTCTTGGAGCGTATGTTCAAAGTAGAGGCTTTCAAGAAGCCCTACCTCGCTGATTTGGCAAAACTTTCCAACGGGATACTAAAGCCTGAGCGTATCGCCCAGCAGGTAGACGAACTCGGAAAGGCGCTTCGCTTCGCTGTGAAGGAAGAATCGGAGACCAAACTGGCAAATTTTGACAAGGCAGTCGCGGGACAGAATATCAAGCCCGCTAGCAGTTTTGGTCCCTTCAAAATGCCGGACACAGTTCCTATCAAGCCGTTTATGAAGGCGCGCGCCGTCTCGGTAGCGGGGCAGATAACGGGTAAAATAGCGGGCAAGTCGTTAGGCTCTGGCTTCGGTAGACCGGGCGGCGGCGGCGACAACGACTTCGGACCTGGTATGTTCCTTACGCCTGCCTTTATGAAAGCGCTCGACACGAACAAGGACAAGAAGGTCTCTCGTGAAGAGTTTCTATCAGGGTTTGCAAACTGGTTTAAGGCGTGGAACACCGACAAGAGCGGCTTTCTTACCGATAAGCAGCTACGTAGCGGGATAGACAAAACGCTTGCGCCCACCTTTGAGGGTATGCCCGACTTCGGCGGGGGCGGCGACGGGGATTTCTAGGTCTCTACCTTCCTAAAACACGAGGCTCTCGACTCTTCAAATAGAGTCGGGAGCCTCTGCTTTATAAAATCGGGTGGTCTGCTTCCGCTTGCAACTACTCAAGGTTTGAACTATGCGGCTACCGTGAAGGGATTATCAACTCAGCCTCCGGCGAAGCCGCGACTACCCGCTCAGGGCTACTCTCCAGATAGTCTTTAGGTTCTGGACGCAGGTAGGGAACAACCCCTAAACTCCCATCCGTATACACCTTAAAATAGCCGAAACCGAAGGTGCGCCCCCGCGCGGGACTCCACCCTTTTTCTAACTTGCTACCGCCATTCCCAAAAATCACCTGCTTCAACCCCGAATCGCCTATCTTCGTTATATCAAAAGCGTGGACATGGGCGCAAACATAAGCCCGCACTTTGGCATGAGATTCCAGCATCGCAATCATGGGAGCCGCGCACTCAGGGTCTATCGGAGCCTCGCCTATGGCGTTGTCCGGCTCTATCAGATTGCGGTGTCCCATAACCACCACGCATTTAATACGACGGCTCTTCTCCGCGCCATCAAGGTCTTCTTTTAGCCAGTGCGTAGGAACCATGCCTATCTTTGTTTCGCCTGTCTGCGGGTCTTTGGTAGAGACGCGGGTGTCTGTGTTCAAAACAACAAAATGCACAGAACCCCGATTAAAAGAGAAAGAGAGCGCCCTTTGGTCGGATACCAGACTGTCTTCTGGGGATTTTTTGGGGGTGGGTCCCTGAGAGCGAGCGGGAATCAGTCTGGCGGACTTAACGAGAGAAGTCCACACGCCATCGGTCACAGGATTGGGGAGTTTGAGTTCTCTCGCTTTGCGGTTTAACTCGTGGTTGCCCGTAATGGCGACGTACTTCGTCTTTGGCGCACGCGGAAGCGACTTCACTAGCTCTATCCATGCGGTCATTTGCGAACGAAGCGTCTCCCCGTTATCGTCTGCGTACCCCATCACAAGGTCGCCGCCAAAGAAGACGAAGTCGGGCGCTAGTTGCGCTATGTCGGCAAGGTTCCGCTTGAGTTGCGGGATGTTGGCGGAACTAGAGTTCTCCTTCCGGGTTCTTTCCCAGTCTTTGGCATCTATTCGATTGCAGCCAAAGAAGGCGAAGGTCTGTTCCACTCTTCGCTCTTTCGGCGAACCAAAGGCGACTGATTGGGCTACGCCTATCAGGGCGAACGCTAACGCCCATCTTCTAATTCTAGGATACATAGGGGTCTTATCGCTCCTTAAACAAAAACTAGAGGGCGTTACAAGTTTGTTCGCCCTCTAGTCCTCTATTGTACTCGATTTGAAAGAGCGGCGACCTTAGTTACAGGGCGCGCCGAGCGGAGAGTTCATAAAGGGCGTGGGATACCATTTGTCGCCCCAAAGGTAGGCGGCGGGGTCGAGCGTCTGTTCAAATCTCTGCCACTTTGCATGACCATCGAAGAAGCTGTAGTTCGCGCCGAGAGAGTGTCTGTCCCACTGAATGCGAATAACTTCGGGGGTCTTATCGCTAGCCTTTAGCAGTCCCGCTTCCGCCTCCTCTTTAGTGGTGAAGCGGTAGGTGTCGCCAGGACAAATCTGCCCGCTTCCTTTTCCTGTGCCGTGTGCGTTGCTAGTTGCAACAAAACCGCTTACACCCTTCCACTTGCCAATAACTGCGCCGCTCTTGAGCGTATTTCTTCGCTCTCCCAACACGATAAAACTTGCAGGGTTCTCAAAGGCGGCTTCGCTTGCAGGAAGCCAGTCGTGAGCGGGAATGGCATTGTAGTTATTGACATAGGAGAAGAGAGGGGCTTGCCCGTCGCAGTTCACGCCGGGCTGACCGCCAACAGCGCAAGGGATGTTTGGCGTTACGGGGTTGGTATCGGAGGGGCAGGCGAAAATCTGAAGGTTCTTGATATAGGGCTGTGTGACGTAAGACCAGTGGACTTTGTACGTGGGGATTTCGTAGGTGGTCTGCATCATCTTTCCATCGTAGTCCTGGCTGTACATATTGAGCGCAAGACCCAACTGCTTCATGTTGGACAGGCAGGAGCCAGCGCGGGCTTTTTCGCGGGCTTGCGCGAAGACGGGGAAGAGAATAGCGGCGAGTATCGCTATAATGGCGATAACAACGAGAAGCTCAATGAGGGTAAATGCGGAACGTTTTCTCATACTGTAGATAACTCCTTATGCGGGTTAATTTCGTAAAGGAGTCTACCTTTGGTTCAGTTAAGGGAGGGTTATGGGAAGGTTAAGTTTGGGTTAAATCGTAGTTTCTAGCCTGACTTTAGCGTCTCAGGAGCGAGGCGTTCTCACTCCTGAGACGCTACTCTCTCACCTCACACCCGCCATCTGCACTACCATCTCTTGCGCGAGTTCGAGGTTGTTCTTCACTCTCTCTAGCGCGGGGTCTTGCTGAAGCGCCATGTTGTAGCAGGCGACAGCGGCGGCGTAGTCCTTCGTCTGGAAGTAGCAGTTGCCTAGCGTGAAGAACCCGGAAGCGCGGTATGGCTCCACCTCTAGCCCGGAGAGGTAGGTCTCCGCCGCTTTCGCGTACAAGCCCATCTGATAGAGCAAATCGCCCGCGTTGAAGTAGGCGTTTCCGTACCGCGGGTCTATGTGTATCGCCTCCGCGTAAGCGTCTATCGCCTCTGCATTTGCGCCCAGCGCCGAGTAGACGCGCCCCAAACTGACATGAACCTCCGGCGCGTAGGGCGCTAGTCGGCGCATACTCTCCAGCGCCTCTCTCGCCTCCTCGTATAGCCCTAGCGATTCGCAACAGTCCGCCCACTTTGACTGCGCGTCGTAGTCCACTCGATTCTCCTGCGCGAACTGACGGATGAGAGGGAGCGCAGAAGCCCAGTTCTCCGTCATCGTGTAGATACGAAGCAGTTCGCGTTGCGCGTCGGCGTGGGAGGGGTAGAGGCGAAGAGTCTCTTCCAGTATCTCTGTCGCCCTATCGAAACGCTCTTCGTGGAAGTAGGTCATCGCGAGGAGATAGCGCGCGTCGTGCATATTCGACTGTAGGTCAATCGCTTTTTCGCACCACGCTCGCGCCTCTACGAAGCGGTTCTGCCCCGTAAGCGCAAGCCCCAACCCGTACCACGTTTTGAAGGTGGAGATGCCCGCGTCGCCCGATTCGGCGTAGAGGTCGCCCTGCTCCGTCAGTTCGAGGGCTTTATAGAAAGCCTGTTCCGATGCGGTGTAGTTCTGCATGAGCATATAGCAGTAGCCGCGCGCGAACTCAATACCGGGATGCTGTAGCCCAAGCGTATCGGCGCGAGAACACCAGTAGAGTCCCTCCGCTGAACGCCCAAGACGGTGCAGGGAGGTAGCCAACTCTGTGAAGAGCGAGCGAGAGAACTCTTCGGTTGGGTCGGCGGTCTCCGCCGCCATAGCGAGGTAGTGCGCGGCGTTCTCAAGGTCGTTCGCGGTGAAGTAGGCGTTGCCCAAGTTGAACAGGTGGAACTGTTTGAAGCCTTCGTCCGGGCACTCCTCCACCTCGCGCTGTAGCATACGAATAAATCGCTCGTGCTTATTGCGGACGGACATAATCTCTCCCGCATAGCCGAAGTGGTCAATGATGAGGTTGTCGCGCTTGTGGTAGGTGAAGCCGAGGGCTTGTAAAGAGCGCAGGTTCTGTTCGTGTATGCGCCCCTCGAACTGAACGCCCGGCAGTCGGCGGAAGAGGCGGCAGGCGTGATGCACCGCCATCTCCGCCCCCTCCCGACGCTCTGGCGCGGTGAGCCAGTTGCGGAACATTATCATAAACGCGCCGACATCGGGGGTAGCGCTCTCCATCGCTTCGCGTATAACGCTACGGCTTTCGGGGGCGAGCTCTTCGTCCGCATCTAGCCAGAGCGCCCAGTCGCCCGTCGCATGGGCGAGAGAGACGTTACGCGCCTCCGAGAAGTCGTCCTTCCACTCGTGGCGAATAATCTTAGCGCCGAACGACTCCGCTATCTCAATAGTGCTATCGGTAGAGCCTGTGTCCACGATAATCATCTCATCTACCACGCCCTGACAACTCTCCAGACAGCCTTTCAGGAAGCGCTCTTCGTTCTTCACAATCATGCAGAGGGAGAGCCGCGCCCGTTTTTTGGCGGAGCCTGTCTGCACGACGGCTGTGACTTGGGTCTGACCGGGCTTGCTGTTCAGTATCTCTTTGGCGACGTGGTATCGCGCCATCAACTGCCTATATTCGGGGTCTTGCTTCGCTTTGAGGCGCTGACTATCGGAGTAGCGGCGTATGACTTTTCGCGCCAACTGTAGAACGCCCTCGCTCGCCCGCTCCACCGTTCGGCGAATATCGGGGTTGTCGCGGGCGTAGTCTAGCGCTTGCAGAGCGCACTCTAGCGCCTTAACAAATTCGCCGCTCTCCAACAGAATAAACGCCATATTGTGGTGGAAGTCGCGGGGGCGCGGCGAGAGGGCTATGCCCTTCTCGAAGAGCGCCACAGCGCGATCAAAGTCGCCGCAACGGAAACAGGCTACGCCAAGCGCGTTGATGATGTCCCAGTCGTCCGGGCGTTCATCAAAACAGGCTTCCAGAGAGGTTCGCGCCTCTTCCCATCTCGCTAGGCGTGCTTCAGCGAGAGCGTCTTGCTTCCGCTGTTCGTAGTCGTCGGGTTGCGCTGTTCCTAGCTGCAAACCGATTCCCACATTGCCTAGCCCCATCGGGAGAGCGAATGAGGAGAGAGATACGGGGTTGTCTATCAGGTGCGCGACGCGCTCCGCGACCGCCTCCGCCGCCTGCGCCCAAGTGTGTTTGGTCGCCATGTCTTCGGCGGCGAGCCGTCCCTTTGCGCTCGCTTCGTCGCGGTTCGCGATAACGTGACGCATAAGTTCGGTCAGCAGGGGTCTGTCGGGTTCCGCCCAGAAGGGGTAGGAGACCGTCGGCATATCGCCCACGCGCTTTTCGCTGAAGTGCTGAACTCTCGCTGGAATCTGGTAGGAGTTTTCGGGTGTTGCGAAGTCGAGCGCGGCGCCGTACTGCGTCAGGATGGTCGGCTTTCCGCACGCCATCGCCTCCGCAATCGGCAAGCCGTAGCCCTCCCCGCGATAGGGATGCACGAGGCAGTCGCAAGCGGCGTAGAGCGAGGCTATCTCCGCTTCTGTCATCTCATCGGTGAGGTAGACGATGTTCGCGCCTCCGGGCTTGGCTTGCAGAGCGCGAACGAGCGTGTTCATGCCCTGATTCGCGTAGAAGGAGGTCGTTCCAAAGTCCTTGATGATGAGGGTGACGTTATCTCGCGCCGAAAAGCCCCTGTCGTAAGCGTCCAGAAGCGCGTCAATTCCTTTGCGGGGAATGGTTCCGCCCACAAAGAGGAAGGTGTAGGTATCGGGCTTGATGTGGCGCGTAAGGGGATTTTGGCTAAAGTCGTAGGGCTTAACGTCTGTATTGAAAACGTTTGGGTTGATGCCAAGCGGTATCACAGAGACGCGCTCTTCTGGTACGCCGCCCTGAACGAAGCACTGCTTCACCCAGTTCGTCGAGACCCATGTCTCTGCCGCGCTACGCTCTATCTCGCTCACCCATGCAGAGGGAATGGAGCCGAACTCCCAGTGTTGGAAGAGAACGAGGCTCCCTTGGTCAGGCGTAGAGAAGTCGGGGGGCCAGCGATGACGCACTGTAAGACGAACATCGTTTGGGATTACGCCGTGACGCTCCACAAGCGGCGCGAACCGCGCTACCTCTGCGGGGTCGAACGTATCCGGCTCGTAGGGCGCGATTCCGAGGTCGAACTGACGGCGGAAACGCTCGCTCTCTAAGAGCGCGAGGTTTAGTTCGCGATTGACCAGCGCAAGGCTGTGGTGTACAAAAAAGGAACCGTGCCAGAGAAGCCCTTTTTTGGCTCCTGAAATTTTGAGACCCATCGCTCTTCCTCCCTTTTAAGGCGTTTCACCTCACCCTAACCCTCTCCTTCTAAAGGAGAGGGAACTTCTTGCCGCTACTGGAACAACGAGAAGCCCTTATCCGCCTCGTTCCCCTTCCCGTGTCGGGAAGGGGCTAGGGGTTAGGTTCCCACTCCCCAGCCGCTAAAAGCGGTTTGCTAAGGTTCTCTGCGAGTTCTTTGCAGAGCGGAGGGAGAGTCGGCGTGACAAAACAGGCGTTGGCGAGAAACATCACTTTCCATAAATCGTCGGAATTCATGGGCTGATTCAACAGGGTTATTCTTGGGAGGGCGTGATTGGGGAGGCGAAGACCTTCTAAAAGGTAGGTTTGGAGGGCGACAAGCAGAGTTTGGGTGTTGGGGTAGAGAGTCGGGTCGGCGCGGAGCATAAGAAGCGCGGGGTCGGCGGGGCGGTAGCGCTCTGCGAAGAGGCGCACTATCTCCTGCCACTCTGCGGGGTTGTTCCAGTCGGGGAAAGCCGCGAAACACGCTAGTCCCGCCATGCCGTTCCCCTGCCGCGCCTGCACGACGGCTTGCTGGCGGAGGCGTTGCGCTTTCAAACGCCTGTCGGCGTAGAACGGAGAGCCTTGCAGTATCGAAAGGAGTTCATCCAGAAGCGTTATCGCCTCTTCCGGACGAGAGAGGTCGCTATAGAGTTGCGCTAACTCCTCCCACCCCTGCATATCGAATGGGGCGAGAACTACCTGCTTCTGATAGTGCGCTATCGCCTCGTCCGCGTACCCATAAGCGCGTAAAGCCCGCGCCGCTTGATAACAGGCGGAGGGGTTTTCGGGCGTGTTTTCCACCGCGAGACGCGCCCGCTCTATCGCCTTCCGATAGTCCGCCTGACGGTAGGCGGTCTCTGCAAGCGCAAGCGCAAGCCGCGAAATCAAGAGAGGGGCGAAGGCGCTCCGCCACTCTGCGCTATCAGGAAGGTATTTGCCATGCACGCGCTCCATCGTCACTAGCGAGTAGTCGTAGAGGCGCGGGAACATCGCGCCCTCCACCGCCTCCGCCGTGAACGATTCAGACTGTAGTCTCCGAATACTCTCCTCTACGCGCTGCGCTCCCTCCTCCTCCGCGCCTCCCATCAGAAGCAAAAGCCCTAAATTAGCGTGCGCCAGCGTGTTTTCTGGGTTGAGTTGTATCGCCTGTTGAAAGTAGGGTATCGCTTCGTTCCAGAGGCGGCTTTTGTCGGTAGGAGAGGAGGTTATCTGCCCCGCTATCGCCCGAAACGAACCCTCTAGGCTCGCGACGGTAGACTTTTCAGCGATAGTTCGCGCCTCCGCCTCCGCTTCCTGTAGAAGCGCGTGGAGGTTATGCGCGAGATTCGGTTCGTAGCATATCAGCCACTGAATAGCGTGTTTTCGGGCGGAGTAGGCGCGGTTTCGAGAGGCGGTTTGAGCGTGTAGGCGCTCCTCGATTTTGCCGAGAAGGTTTGCGAAGTGATGCGAGTAGGAGTGCGCCTGAACCCTCTCAACCCCGTTCTGCGTGATGCGTTCACGCTCCGCCCGATTCTCCGACGCAAGGTAGTAGTCCAACAAATTCTCTAAATCGTCGTCTCCGTAGAGAACGCAGTGTTCTCCATCCTCAAAGGCGTAACCGATTTCGGCGTTGCCCCGCTCATAAAAAAGCAAGGCTCCACACGCGGGGGCTTCATACGCCCTCATGTTCAGTTCGCCGCGAATACTGCGGTTGAAGACGATTTTTGCGCGGTTCATCATCCGCGCGTAGTCCTCGCCATAGAGACCGCTTGTCAATACAACGTTATGCCTGTCCGCAAGTCGCGCCACTCGCGCCAACCACAGCGCCCGCTCCTGCTGTACGGCGTGGTTGAAGTTTCCTATCATCAGTATGTCTACGTCGCGCTCGGAATTTTGCAGAATACGGTGTAGCGCGGGGTCTTGCGCCCAGAGTAGCCCGTGAATAACCTCTGTGAAGCCGGCGTTTCGCAGAAGTTCGCACCCGCCCTTATCTGCGACAAGGACATCGAACGCCCCGCCAATGGCATGAATCGCCTGCCCGCCCAGATTCCAGTCTCCGAACACTCCTACCGTAAGGCAGTCCGCCCTCTCTATACCGAGGGGGACGGGATTGTATTCGGGACTCCAGTGAATGTAGACCTCCGGCTTCCAGCCCTGCGGACACCGCGCCAGAATCTCGTCGAAGGTCATACCCTTGTGATAAGGAAACTGCGGGTAGGCGAAACCAAACGAGACTATCTCGTCGTTGGAGCCTTCACGACCCGGTAAGGGGCTACTCTGTTGTAACTCTGGGCAAGAGAAACTGTGTCCGACCAGTACGCGCATGATAGGCTCCTTATGTGGACTGCATCAGCGCCCCTAAATATCCAAGACCTCGAACGTGTGTTTCAGGTGCTTGAGGTGGTAGTGAATATCGAAGCAGTGTTCTACGTCCTGCTTGGAGAGCCGCGCCACCACATCGGGGTCGGTTTCGATAGAGGTTCGGAAGTCCTCTCCCGCCCACGACTTCGCCGCGTTTCTCTGCGCCACGCCGTAAGCCTCTTCTCGGCTCATGCCCGTCGCGATAAGCGAGAGCATTATCTGCTCGGAGCAGACCAAATCGCCCATCAGTTTGAGGTTGCGCTTCATGTTTTCAGGATAGACGATGAGCGTTTCGAGGATATTCGCAAACTTCCAGAGCATCCAGTCTAGTAGCGTCGTTGTATCCGGCAAGATAATACGCTCTACGCTACTATTGGTGAGGTCGCGCTCGTGCCATGTCGCCATAGATTCCAGCATCGCGCCCAAGTTGCCGCGCACGACACGCGCCAACCCGGAGACCGTTTCGCAGTTCCAGGGGTTGCGCTTGTGAGGCATAGCGGAGGAGCCTTTCTGCCCCTGCGCGAAGTACTCCTGAACCTCTCGAATTTCGGTTCGGGCGAGGTTGCGGATTTCGGTGGCAAACCGTTCGAGGGAGCAGGCGGTTATCGTGAGCGCAGACATCAGCTCGGCGTGGCGGTCACGCGCTATAATCTGCGTGGAGATAGGCGCTACTCCCAAGCCAAGCCCCGCCAACACATACGCCTCCACCTCTGGGCTGATGTTTGCGTGCGTGCCAACCGCGCCGGATATTTTCCCGACAGCGACGGAGGTTCGCGCAGTTTCAAGGCGCGTGATGTTGTTGTTCATCTCGTCGAGCCATGTCGCGAGTTTGAAGCCGAAGGTGATTGGCTCCGCGTGTATCCCGTGCGTGCGCCCTATCATTATCGTATCTTTGTGTTCGCGGGCGCGAGCGCGAATCACTTCGCGGAGGGCTTTCGCCCGTTCGATAACCTGTGTTGCAGACTCCTTTAGCAGAAGAGCGAGGGCGGTATCTACAATGTCGTAGGAGGTTACGCCGTAGTGGACGTATCGCCCCTCCTCACCCAAGTTCTCTGCGACGTTTTTTACAAACGCCATCACATCGTGGCGCGTCTCTTTTTCGAGTTCCGCCATACGCGCAAGGTCGAACTTCGCCCCCGCTCTAATTTTCTCCGTCACGCCTTCCGGTATCTGACCAAAATGTTCTAGCCCTGCACAGACGGCAATCTCTGCATCCAACCAGCGTTGGGTCTTGTTTTCAGGACTCCACAGTCGTATCATCTCCGGTGTCGAGTATCGTTCAATCATGCCTTTTCCGCCCTTTTCTAAATAGTAGTCTATGCGCGATGGCGCAAAATGCTTCCGCTTCTGTTCTGTGTCGCCGCGCCCTCTTCCCACGCGATACGCCCATTCACTAGCGTAAGGTTCACTCCCGCCGCGTATCGGTGCGGTTCGTCGAAGGTGGCGACATCTCCAATCGTATTGGGGTTGTAGACAACGATGTCGGCGAATGCGCCGACGGCGAGTCGTCCCCTATCCTGTAATCCTAGCCGTGTCGCGGGGAGTAGCGTCATCTTGTAGACCGCCTGCTCCTCCATCAGTACGCCGAGTTCCCGTACATACTTTGCGAAAACGCGAGGGAATGTTCCATAGGCGCGAGGGTGTATCTTCTCGTGGCGCGTCGCGGTGTTCGTATTCGTTCCTACTCCATCCGAGCCAATGGCGGTGAAGGGGTGTTGGAGGACGCGAACAATGTCCTCCTCTCCGATAGCGAAGCTGACCGCCGCAATAAAATCGTGCGATTCGGAAAGTAAATCTATCACAAATTCGAGAGGGCTTCTTCCTGCCGACATAGCGAGCGCCGCAACGGTTTTGCCCTGATATTCGGGCTTCCCTCTACAGATACCAATCTGAACGGTGTGCCAGTGCGTCCCCGGTTCCAAAGAGTCCCATGAGGGATTCTTAGCGCGAATTTCAGCGAGAACTCTAGCGCGGGTCTCCGGGTCTTGCAGGCGTTTCGCAACATCTTCAACGGAGCCTGCATTCGCCCATGCGGGAATCGTCTGCACGGCGAGCGCGGTCATAAAGGCGGTATAGGGGTACTGGTCGAGTTGAACATCCAAGCCCCGCGCCCGCGCCGCATCCACCATCGCCAGCGTTTGGCTCACTTTCCCCCAGTTCGCCCGTCCTTCCGCCTTGTGGTGGGAGAGTTGAAGAGGGATACCCGCCCGCTCAGAGATGTTTAACGCCTCCTGCACGGCTTCAATGAGGGTATCGCCCTCATTCCGCAGGTGGGTGGCGTAGAGTCCGCCGTACCGCCCCGCCGTCGTGCAGAGCGCGACTAGCTCCTCTTCATTTGCGAACGACGCGGGAGGATACTCCAAGCCCGACGAAAGCCCCCACGCTCCCGCCTCCATCCCCGTTGCGACCTCCGCCTGCATACGCGCCAGTTCGTCCTCTGTCGGCGCGTTCGCGGAAAGCCCCATGACGCGCTTTCGGACAGAGCCATGTCCTACCAGCGTGAGGTAGTTGGTAGCGATTCCGGTGTCCTGTATCTGCTTGAAATGCTCCTCGAAACTAGACCAGCGAACCCTTGCGCCGTGTAGGGCAAGCCATCTTCGCTCCATGTCGAACACGTCGGAGTTCTGCGCTAGCCCCATCGAAAGCCCACAGTTTCCCGTTACCTGCGTAGTGACTCCCATCGCCAACGCGCTAGATTGCAGGGGGTCGTAGGTGATGGAGATGTCGGAGTGGGTATGAATATCTATGAAGCCGGGCGCGACGTGTAGCCCGCTAATGTCTCGCTCCACGCCTCCCGCCACGCCCGAAAGGTCGCCTAGCGCGGATATGCGGTCAGCGGTGATGCCTATGTCGCCCCGATAGGCGGGTAGCCCCGTCCCATCCAGTATCACTCCGTTTCGCAGGAGAAGTTCAACCTTTTGGGGACGCGGTTCGGACACAGGCTTGTCTCGTTTCGTGGTGGCGCTACAGGTAAGATTATACCCGCTTGGGAGGGGGATTCGGGAGGCAGAGAGCCGCAGGTAAGAGTTCAGGGTTGCGGGAATCTTCAC
>CAIJLM010000627.1 GCA_903821495.1 uncultured Chthonomonas sp.
ACGCAAGAGAAACGCCTTTTCGTGGCTAATCACTGGAAATGGTGCTTTCAGTTCGCCGAAATCGTAAAAGATAGGTTGAACAGTTCAGAGAATGTAGTCTGGGCGCATCGTCTGGAAATGGAAGAGGATAACCTCCGATTCGCCATCCAAAACGCGCCAACGAACAGCCGACGCTATCAGCTCATCACGCCCCTCACGCGCTTTTGGCACTATCGCGGGAAAGCCCATGAAGGTAGGCGTTGGACGGTCTACGCTCTTGAAAATAGAAGCGATGTCGAACCCATTCATCTCTCCAAAGTCCTCAATGGAGCGGGGCTTTTCTCTATGCTGATGAACGACCACCTTAGCGCGAAAAACTACTACGAACAGTGCTTGGCGCTTTGCGAACGCGAAAATATCCCAGAGGTGATGAGTACAGTCTACAATAATTTAGGCATCACTCTACTCGATTTAGGAGACCGCGAGAAGGCGCGTCACTACTACAATCAGGCGGCGGACTACTCCCGAAGGCTAAACGATAAGGAGTGCCTCGCGCGCGCCCTTGCGAATCTGGCAGGATTGGCGACGGAAGACCATCGTTTTGAGGAGGGATTACGCTACTATCAAGAGAGTTATAAAATAAAACAGGAGATTCAGGATGTACGCGGAGTCGCCTTTATTGTCATGTGCTTGGGGGTTGTGGAATACGAACGAAAGAACTACTTAGAGGCGTTCCAATACAACCAACGCGCCCTAACGGAGTTTCACGCGCTGGAAGATAGATATAATATATTTATGTGTCTCTCCTATTTCGTTATGATACTCGCAGAATCTAGCGAACCTGAACAGGCGATTGCGTATAATGAAGCATTGGAATCGCTAATGGAACGGCACGATACGCCTATACCCGAAATAGAGCGTAGCGCGCGTATTGAAAAATTGCAAACGGTAGCGCAAACCCTCACAGAGAGCCAACTAGTGGCGCTTCGCAGAGAGGGCGGGCAGTGGTCGCTAGAAGAGACGCTTGAGAAAATTCTCAAGAGAGACGTGTTGTGAACCGACGCGAATGGAGTGGCTAACACGAGCATGGTAGACTCCCCGTTGAAAATCCAGTTACTAGGAACCTTTGAGGTATGGGTGAACGGCGAGCCTATACCGCGCCTTCGCACACGCAAAGGGCGACTCCTCTTCGCTCACCTCATCCTCAAACGCCCCTCCCCAGTGCAACGGGATTGGCTTGCCGCCGCTCTCTGGCCCGACAGCCTTGAGGAGAAGAGCGGTCACAATCTGCGGCAGTGCCTCAACGACCTGCGGCAGGCGCTTGGCGCGGAGGCGGAACGCATTCAGTCCCCCTCGCGCCGAACGCTCCTATTTGACGACGCAGGCGCAGACATCGATGTTTTTGAGTTTCAGCGTCTTCTCGTCCCCCCGCACCCTACCCCCGCCGACCTTCTTCGCGCTATTTCTTAATACCCAGGTCATCTGTTGGAGGGGGTTGTAGAAGAGACGTTGCAGAAGCCCGCCGAGGAGTTGAAAAACCTCTTCC
>CAIJLM010000628.1 GCA_903821495.1 uncultured Chthonomonas sp.
CACACAGCGCCTTCGCATTGGAACACGGGGAAGCCTCCTCGCGCGCACCCAAACCGATTTAATCGTAACAGCCTTACAAAACCTCTACCCGTCTCTTACGATACAGATAACCATTCTCAAAACTTCCGGCGATTTACGCCAAGATGTTCCCTTCAATCAAGTGGGAACGAAAGGAATGTTCGTAAAAGAGATAGAGCAGGCTCTTTTGGATGGGGAGATAGATTTGGGCGTGCATAGCCTCAAGGATATGCCGAGCGAACTCCCAGAAGGGCTTCATATCGCCTGCATACCAGAGCGCGAAGACCCTCGCGACGCTCTCGTCTCCTCATCAGGGCTACCCTTAGCCATGCTTCCGCTCCACGCTGTTGTAGGTACGAGTAGCCTACGTCGGCAGGCGCAACTTCGCGCCTACCGCCCCGATATAAGAGTGAAGGAGTTGCGGGGTAACCTGGATACTCGCCTTCGCAAACTGGAAGAGGGCGAGTACGACGCGATAGTTCTCGCTTGCGCGGGGCTAAACCGCCTCGGCATGAGCCAAAAGATAACGGAGGCTCTACCAGTAAACCTCTGTCTGCCTGCGGTGGGGCAGGGCGCTTTGGGACTCGAAACACGCGCCGATGACGCGAATACTATCGCCCTTCTCGCGCCCCTGCATCATGCCGAAACCGCCCTCGCTATTGCGGCGGAGAGAGCGTTTCTGCATCGTCTTGAGGCGGGGTGTAGCGTTCCTGCGGGGGCTTACGCGCAAATTGTGGGGCAAGAACTCTATATCACGGGTATACTAGCGAATACAGATGGCTCTATCGTGCGAAAAGCGCACGAAGAGGGGTCTATACACGATTCGGAGAGGTTGGGAATCAGGCTTGCCGAACGTCTCTTGGAGATGGCGGGAGGGTCTGTTCCGCAAGGATAGCGCCACGCGATGGACGTTACGCATTCAGATTATCTCGTTATAGGGAGCGGGTTAGCGGGGCTAACCTACGCGCTCAAAATGGCGAAACACGGGAGCGTCACTCTCCTCACCAAACGCAAGCGCACTGATGCCAACAGCAGTTGGGCGCAGGGCGGTATCGCGGGTGTGATTGCTGACGACGACTCGTTTGACCTGCACAAGCAAGATACGCTGACTGCGGGCGCGGGCTTGTGCCATGAGGACGCGGTTGAGGTTTTAGTGCGGGAGGGCCCCGAACGCATTCAGGAGCTGAGGGAACTCGGAGCCGCCTTCGACACGGAGACCGAGCCGGACGGCACTTCTGTCCTCTCTTTGGGGCGCGAAGGAGGGCACTCTCGCAACCGTATCGTGCATACCGCCGATTTTACGGGTTGGGAGTGTGAACGCACTCTGCTGGAAGCCGTGCGGCACACCCCTCAAATTGAGGTTCTGGAACACTTTTTCGTCACCGATTTGCTGATTTTGCGAACGGAAGAGGGCGAAACCTGTGCGGGCGCTACCGCCCTGAATGGTCAGACTGGGGAGTATATCGCGTTCCATGCAAAGGCTACGCTACTTGCAACGGGCGGGAGCGGTCAGGTGTACGAATACACGACCAACCCCCTTGTCGCGACGGGCGACGGCGTGGCGATAGCCTGTCGCGCAGGAGCGACTATCGCGAATATGGAGTTCGTGCAGTTCCACCCGACGACGCTCTATCACCCGAAAGCGCGGGCTTTTCTAATAACGGAAGCGATGCGCGGCGAAGGGGCGAAACTACGGAACGCGGATGGCGAGGCGTTTATGACGCGGTATCATCCCCTCGCCGACCTTGCGCCCAGAGACATTGTCGCCCGCGCCATTGTTCAGGAAATCAAACTGAGCGGGGAGCCGTGCGTCTTTCTGGACGCAACGGACATCCCTACAGAGCGCCTGAAACACCACTTCCCCACGATTTACGAACGGCTTTTGCAGGTAGGGATAGACATTACGCAGGAGCCAATTCCCGTCGTACCCGCGCAACACTACCAGTGCGGCGGCGTGGTCACAGACCTTGATGGCGCAACCTCCATTCCTCGACTCTATGCGGCGGGAGAAGTCGCCTGTACGGGAGTGCATGGCGCGAACCGCCTTGCGTCGAACTCGCTACTAGAAGCGATGGTCTTTGCATATCGCGCCGCGAATCACACGCTTGAAAACGCGAACACGCCTCTGCCGCGCAACGCCGCGCCGATACCCCCTCTCATACCCCAAACGCCTATCGCGCTAACTCCTCCGCTCTCCGCGACACTCGTGAATGAGTTGATGCAGAGCGTCCGACGGGCGATGCAGGGCTATGTAGGGATAGTGCGAACCACCGCAGAACTCCAGTCCATAAGGGCGTACCTAGATTTCCACCTGAACAGCCTACGCTCGCTGGAACTGAACAGCGTAGAGGCGTATGAACTTCGTAATATCGCGCAGGTGGCTCAGTTGATTGTTCACTCCGCCCTCTGCCGACACGAGAGCAGGGGACTACACTATACCCTCGACTATCCTGAACTGCGGGAGACGGAGCGGCAGGATACGGTCATTTTGGGCGGAGCGTTTTAAGGGAGCTAAATGCACACAAACTTCGATGGGACATGGCGAACCCTCCTCCAACCCGAAATCGAAAAACCCTATTTTCAATCGCTCTCCTCTTATGTAGACGCGGAGCGCAGTCAATACGCGGTCTTTCCCGACGAAGCCAACGTATTTTCCGCTCTGCGCTACACCCCTTATGAGCGTGTGCGTGTCGTTATTTTGGGGCAAGACCCCTATCATGATATAGGACAGGCGCACGGTCTCTGTTTTTCTGTGTTACCGGGAGTGAAAACGCCTCCCTCTCTCGTAAACATCTATAAGGAGTTGGAGAGCGACCTCGCGATACCCATAGCGAATCACGGCTATCTCGCCTCATGGGCGAAGCAGGGCGTTCTCATGCTGAATACCGCGCTAACAGTACGCGCCCATGAAGCCCTCTCGCACCGCAACCGGGGCTGGGAGACCTTTACCTCGGCTATCTTGCAGGCGGTAAACGCGAAGGAAGAGCCTGTTCTCTTTTTGCTGTGGGGCTCCCCCGCGCAGAAGGTAGCGAATAACCTGCATCCGCGTCATATCCTTCTGAAAGCGGCGCACCCCTCGCCCCTATCGGCGTATCGCGGTTTTTTCGGTTGTAAACATTTTTCGCAAGTGAACGCTCTGCTTACGGAGCGTGGAGAATCGCCCATAGAGTGGCGACTGCCCGAAAATCCTGTTTTGGAGTAGAACATACATTTTGAAGACTGGAACTGTATATCTTGTGGGCGCGGGTCCCGGCGACCCCAAACTGATAACCGTGCGTGGATTGGATTTGCTCAAGACCGCCGACGTTGTGGTCTACGATAGACTCGCGCACCCCTCCCTGCTTTCGCATACCCTACCCTCCGCCGAGAAAATTTACGTAGGCAAAGCGAGCGCACATCACTCTATGAAGCAGCCCGACATCAACGCAGTGATTGTAGATAGAGCGCTACAAGGGAAATCCGTCGTGCGGTTGAAGGGCGGAGACCCATTTGTATTCGGGCGCGGCGGCGAAGAGGCGGAACACTGCAAGCAACACGGAGTTCCTTTCGAGATAGTGCCGGGCGTGACCTCCGCCATCGCCGCCCCCGCCTACGCAGGAATCCCTGTCACACATCGCGATGCGGCTTCGTCTTTTAGCATAGTCACCGGACACGAGCGCGACGACTCGCGAGAATCGGGAACGCGCACAGCGGGAGTAGCGGAGCAGCGAAGGCAGTGGGGCAAAATAGCGCACGCCGCCGACACGCTTATCTTTTTAATGGGGGTGGAGGCGCTACCCGACATCGCCCAACGCCTGCAAGAGAACGGACGCGCCCCCGAAACGCCCGTCGCCCTCGTACAGTGGGGAACGTGGGCGCGGCAGAGAGTTATTGTTGGAACGCTTGCGGACATTGTGGAGAGAGTTCAGAGCGCGAATCTCAAGCCCCCCGCCGTCTGCGTGGTGGGCGAGGTGGTCAACCTCCGCTCAACGCTTCAGTGGTTCGATAACCTCGAACAGCGCCCTCTGTTTGGAAAGCGAATCGTGGTGACTCGCGCACGCGAACAGGCGAGCGGACTGAGCGACCTCCTACGCGCAAAGGGCGCAGACCCAATTGAGCTGCCCGTCATACAGATTCGCCCCGTAGAAGAGTTTTCCGAAATAGATAAGGCGCTACTCTCTCTAAACGAGTACGACTGGGTAGTTTTGACCAGCGCGAACGCGGTTCCCGTCATTGCGAAGCGGTTGGAGGCGTTAGGGTTAGATGGACGCGCCTTTGCAGGAACAAAGATCGCGACGATTGGACCCGCCACCGCGCAAGCCCTGAAAGAACAACTCGGACTTCGCGCCGACTTCACGCCGACAGAGGCGGTGGCGGAGGCGATACTAGAGCAGTTCCCTGAGAGCGATTTGAAGGGCAAGCGCTTCCTGATACCCCGCGCCCTTGAAGCGAGAGAGGTTCTACCTGAAACGTTGCGAGAGCGGGGCGCGGAGGCGGACGTTATCCCCGTTTACGAAACGGTAATAGACGCGGAGGGCGCAGAGGCGCTCAAAACAGAGTTCGAGAACGGCGGAGTAGACATTATCACCTTTACGTCGTCCTCTACGGTACGCAATTTTGTGCAAGCCCTCTCGCCCCAAGACCCGTCGAAGGCGGCGGAACTCGTAAAAAATGCGCTTATCGTGGCGATTGGGCCCATCACCGCGAACACTGCAAGAGAGTTCGGACTAGAACCGCATATCGTCGCAGAAGAGCATACGATACCCGGACTGGTAGCCGCTATAGAATCGCGCTATATCAAGGAGGCGATTCATGCGTGACCTCCTCCATCGTCCGCGCCGCTTGCGCCGCACTCCCGCCCTGCGCCGCCTTGTGCGCGAAACGGCGGTCACAGTAGACGACCTACTCTACCCGATGTTCGTTACGGAGGAGGCGGAGAGTAGCCCTATCGCCTCTATGCCGGGTATTTTTCGCTATACGGTGGACGACCTCTGCCGCGCTGTAGAGGAGGTTGCGAACCTCAATATACCCGCGATAATGCTCTTTGGCATTCCGAACTACAAAGACGATATGGGAACTGAGGGGTACGCGGAGGACGGAATTATCCCGAAAGCCCTTCGCGCCCTGAAAAAACAGTTTGGCGACACCGTGCTACTGACCGCAGATGTATGCCTTTGCGAGTATACTGACCATGGGCACTGCGGCGTTATTAAAAATAGTGATGTAGATAACGACCTGACTTTGCAACTTTTGGCGCGTTCCGCCGTCTGTTATGCTGAGGCGGGCGCGGATATCATCGCGCCCTCCGATATGATGGATGGGCGCGTGGGCGTTCTACGCTCGGCGCTGGATAGCGCGGGCCACTCGCGCTTGCCAATAATGGCGTATAGCGCGAAATACGCAAGCGGCTACTATGGGCCCTTCCGCGTGGCGGCGGATAGCGCTCCCCAGTTTGGCGATAGGCGCTCCTATCAGATGGATCCTCCCAATCGGCGGGAAGCCCTGCGAGAGGCTCTGCTAGACATTGAAGAGGGCGCGGATATTGTGATGGTGAAGCCGGGGTTGGCTTATTTAGACATTTTACGCGATTTTCGGGAACAATTAGATACCCCTTTAGCAGTCTATAATGTATCGGGCGAATACAGTATGATAAAAGCGGCGGGCGCGAATGGCTGGATTGATGAAGAGAGAGTGGTGGACGAAACCCTTATCGCGTTCAAAAGAGCGGGGGCGGACATCATTCTTACTTACCATGCCCTTGACTTTGCACGCAGACTAAAGATAAAATGTAGTTAGGTTTTCGGGAATCGTTGTTTAGGGTCTGAAACGAAACTGAGGAGAGACATGATGATAGGTAGCACCATCGCGGAGAGATACCGAATCGACTCACAATTAGGCGTAGGCGGCATGGGCGTAGTCTATAAGGCTCACGACATACGCTTAGATCGCGATGTTGCGCTCAAAGTTATCGCCCCTCATCTTATGGAGCAGGATAAAGCCGCTCAACGCTTCATACGCGAAGGGCAGGCTCTGGCGGGTCTTATGCACGCGAACATCGTTGCGGTGTTCGACCAGTTTGAAGACAAAGAGTCGGGGCGTGTATGCCTCGTTATGGAGTTGATGCAGGGAGCCTCCTTGCGTCAAGTTCTGCACAGCAAAAAACGCCCCTCCTTCATTGAACTCGCCACCCAACTCTGCAAAGCCCTCGAAGCCGCGCATGGAAAAGGGATTCTCCACCGCGACATCAAGCCGGAAAACATCTTCGTATGCGAAGATGGAACCGTAAAACTGATGGACTTCGGCTTGGCGCGTATCCTAGACTCCGCCTCCTCCAGCCAGTCGAGCGTTATTGTAGGAACCGCCTCCTACATGGCTCCTGAGCAGATGAAGGGCGAAAAGCAGGACGGACGCACCGACCTCTACGCGCTTGGCGTGGTGTTCTACGAGTACCTGACAGGCAGTCAACCTTTCGCCGCCGACAACCCCGGCGCGATAATGATGAAGCACCTCACCGAAACGCCGCCCCTGCCTAGCTCTAAGTCGAAAGAGATACCCAAAGCGTTTGATGGTATTGTTATGCGGCTACTCGAAAAAATCCCGGACAACCGCTTCAAAAACGCGGCGGAACTTCGCAAAGCCCTAAACGACCCGGAACTAGCGCAGTCCACCGCGCCGCCCAGCAAAAAAGACAGGGACAGGAAAAACCCGTCGGGGCAACAAAATCCCTCCGGAACGACCGCTATTCCGCTTACCGCGCCAAACGCGCCCAAACGCCAAATCTACCCCGAAGTCATCACCTACAACAAGACCAAACCGAAATCCAATGCGGGGGTCATTCTTCTCGCGCTCCTTATCCTTGCGGCGGGGGGCTATGGAGCCTTCTACTACCTCACAAACCAGAAGGACGCAGGCAAGAAAAAGACGACTATCACTAAGAACGGAAACTCTAACAGTAGCGGAAGCGCTTCGCGCAAGAAAACGAAGAGAAGTTCTGAGGATACAAGCGATGAAAGCGCCTCCTCGTCTCGCCCTGTGTCCAGCGGTAACGGCGGCGGCGGTGGAAGCAAGCCAAAGCCCAACTTCGTGAAAGACCCGACTCCGCCCTCGGATATAACACCGGATAAAGGGATAGGCAGGGATAGCGGACACTCCGACCCAACGACAAAAGATAGCGGCGAGGAAGATTTGAACCCATCCGACCCTGAAAAGAGCGGCAAGGATTCGTCCGGTTAAACTTAAAACGCAAGAGGGAACCTAAATGTCGAGCGAGCCGCCAAATACTGCGCCTAAACAGACGAACAACTACCTCGAAACGTTGCTTAGTTTGGGGCGACTGTTGAATTCGAGCCTCGATTTGCACCATGTACTCGAAACCGCTATTGAGCAGGTTATTAGTTTTGTGGGCGCGGAGCGAGGCTTCATTCTTTTGGTGGATATGCGGCACGGCAAAATTTGGGGAGAGGCGCTGCGCAACATAGAAAAAGAGGGACTGGAAGCGACTCTCAAAGGAAAAAATAGAGAGAACCGCGCCGAGATTAGCAAGACCATTGTGGAGGATGTTCTCAAGCATCATAAGCCTGTGCTATCTCACAACGCAATGGAAGACCCCCGCTTCGCAGATCGCGCCAGCGTCCAACTCACGCACCTACGCTCCGTGCTGTGCGTCCCCCTCGTCGCGCAGGGCAAGTCGCTTGGCATTATCTACGTGGATAACCGCATCCGCAATGCGATGTTTACCGAACATCACCTCTCCATGCTCTCCGCCTTCGCAAACCAAGCCAGCGTCGCCATAGAAAACGCCCGCCTGTACGAAAACCTTCGCCGCTCTCTGGACGAAAAACTGAGCCTGCAAGACGCTCTACACAAGCAAGAGACGACGCGCCTCGCGCTTGAAGAGGCGGGGCGGCTAAAATCAGACTTTATTGGCTTTGTAGCGCATGAACTTAGAAATCCCCTCACCACGATTCGAGGCTATGTACAGACCCTGCAACAGGATACAGAACATACGCTAGACCCGGAGACGATAGAGGAGTTTTACGGGGCGATAGAGGCGGACGCGGACAGGCTATTAGAGCTGATTAACGACCTGCTGGATGTGTCGCGCCTAGAAGCGGGAAGACCGCTTACCATCAGCCGGAGGGAGGTGGATGTGCGCGGACTTCTCGAAAGGCTCGTGAAGCGTCATCGGTTCTATAAGTACTACACGCAACGCCATAACCTAGAACTCCGCCTCGCCGATAACATTCCGCCAACCATTTCTGCGGACGAAGACAAACTCAACCAGATAATCTCGAACCTCCTCTCGAACGCGATAAAGTACTCGCCAGATGGAGGGAAGATTGAGGTATACGCAGGGCTACACGATGGAAACACTCTCCATATTCAGGTACGGGATAGCGGGGTAGGCATGACGGAGGAGCAGGTGGGGCGGCTGTTTCGGCAGTACGAGCGCATTGAGCGTAGCTCTATTCAAAACATTCCGGGCACGGGCTTAGGACTCTACCTCACCAAAAATCTGGTCGAACTACACGGGGGAACTATTGTGTGCGAGAGCGCGCCCGGCGAAGGTAGCGCTTTCGCCGTTTCGATTCCTGTGCGTTGATACCACATACGCGAGACCAACTATCTACAAGACTAGAAGGCGGAAGATGGATTTCACCCAAAATATGGAGGAGTTGGAGGAGTTGGGCTACACCCTCCTGCCTCGTTTTATGGATAGAGAGACGACTGCGGACATTCGCAGGTTCATCGATACCGCGATTGCGAACAGACAACACTCTGGCGCAGAACGTGGCGGCTCCACCTTCCACCATCGGGTCTGTAGCCCTATAGACCACCCCATTACCGCGCAGTTGGCTTCCGACCGCAGGATTTTGGAGATTGCGGGGAAGTCGCTACGCGCTGAGAACCTGCGACTACGCCAACAGATGTTTATGTTGACCAACCCCTGCGGGGAGCCTCCGCCCTCCAAAGCCGACGGTTGGCATATAGACACCCCATTTACCACGGAAGAGTGGCGAGCGACCCCCAGCAAGATTTTTATCCAGTTTTTCTACTACTGTAGCCCCGTGAAGTCGGGAGGCGCGGCGACGATGGTGGTTCCCGGCTCCCACAAACTTACCTACCCCGCCGCCGATGCGATACTGGGGTCAGAGGAGGGGTATCGGAAATTCTGGGGAGACACGGTGGAACTCGCGCAGATTGACCTTTCGCGAGGGCGAGAGGTGATAGTGGACGAGGGCGACGTTCTGATATTCAACCCAATGACCCTCCATTCCGGCTCCAAAAACGTAACCGACACGCCGCGCTACGCCTTCCACTGCTCTTTTTACGACCAGAGCGCCGAGAAGGTGCGAAACCTTCCTCGCCCTACATTCTACGATATTTTTTCGGAGAACATGATAGCGCAGATGCCGCCCCGACCTGCTGCCGCTTTTAGAACGATAGGCTTTGCAATTCGCATTGGGGTACAATGTGAGTAATAACTAGAGACAAGAGGAGAACAGATGATACGACGAGTAGTAGCAACAGGGCTTATTGCGCTCTGCATGGCGGGTAGTATTGGCGCGGCGAAAGCGGACGATGCCGCCTCCGCCAAAAAAGCGATACAGTCGCAGTATGCGAAATCCGCGGCAGCGGCGGAGAAAAAAGACCTCAAGGGTATGATGGCGCACCTCGCGCCCGACTATGAGGAGACGGGACCCGATGGCGTAACCGTTAAAGTAGATGCGCTGAAGAGCAATATGCAACGCATCGTTCAAAACGTGAAGTCTATTCGCATTGCCGTCGCTATTTCCAAACTCACCCTGAAAGGCGATAAGGCGACGGTTCTCAGCAAAGAGACGATGTCTATGGTCGTTACTAACCCGCAGACCAAAAAAGACATGAAGTTCGCTATGCAGGGGACGAGCGAGGAGCAGTGGGAGAAGAAGAGCGGCGTATGGTTGGAAAAACGCGCCAAAACGCTCGCGACGAAGCAGTTTTTAGATGGCAAGGAGCTTCCTCAGCCCGGCAAACAGCCTAAGAAGGGTTAATATGACACAAAGACGCGGCTTGAGAGCGGGGCTAGTCGCGCTCTTTATGGCGGGTAGTTTCGGAGCGGCGAAAGCCGACGATGCCGCTTCCGCTAAAAAAGCGATACAGGCGATGTATACGAAGGTGGAAGCGGCGGCGGAAAAGCGAGACCTCAAGGGAATGATGGTGCATCTTGCGCCTGACTATAAGGAGACTGGTCCCGACGGCGTCACTGAGAAATTGCCCGCCATAAGAGCCAAAATAGAGCGGCTCATGCAAAGCGTAAAATCTATCCGCGTATCCGCGTCGATTGACAAATTGACTTTGAAAGGGAATGAGGCTACAGTCATTGGCAAAAGCGTTATCACCCTGATTGGATTCAACCAACGCGCCCACAAAGATATCAAGATTGTCGTAGAAGAGACAAATGAGGAGCAATGGAAGAAGAAGGATGGCTTATGGCTTGAGAGTAGTGTCAAGTCTATTTCTTACAAGCAGACCATAGACGGCAAAGAGAATCCTTTTGCGAAAGTGGATGCCGTGGCTACCGCGAAAAAGGCGATTCAAGCCCTACACGCGAAATCTGCGGCGGCGGCGGAAAAGAAGGACGTCCAGGGTATGCTTGCGCACGTTGCGCCGGATTATGAAGAGGGGGAGCAAGACGAAACGGCGACAAAACTCCCCTACATTAGGAGCCTTCTGGAGCGCACTATCTCAAAGACGAAATCAGTCCGCATGGGAACTGTCATCACCAAGTTCACTCTGAACGGCGACAAGGCGACTGTTTTAACCGCAACGACATTCACCGTGGTTGCTGACAATCCGCGAACCAAAAAAGAGGAGAAGTTCGCTATGCAGGGGACGAGCGAGGAGCAGTGGGAGAAGAAGAGCGGCGTATGGTTGGAAAAACGCACCAAAATGCTGACGGCGAAAGAGACTGTAGACGGCAAGGATGCCTCCGCGCTCGATAAACAACGCAGGAAAGGCGAACTATGACACGACGACGAGTAGTAGCGGGGCTTATTGCGCTCTTTATGGCGGGTAGTTTCGGAGCGGCGAAAGCCGATGATGCCGTCTCCGCCAAAAAAGCGATACAGGCGATGTATACGAAGGTGGAAGCGGCGGCGGAAAAGAGAGACCTCAAGGGCATG
>CAIJLM010000629.1 GCA_903821495.1 uncultured Chthonomonas sp.
CAGTAGCGATAACACTGTAGCCACCGTAGATGCAACTGGTATTGTAACCGGCGTATCGAACGGATCGGTAACAATAAGCTATGTTACGGGCAAGGTCGAACCTGCGGCGGTCAAGCAAGGGAGACCGATTCCTCTTGTGGTCACTATCGCCAATGGCTTGAAAGGAGCCCTCTACTACTCTCCCGACGGCTTTACGCCTAGTTCTTGGAACGGAGAGACCGCCCATATAACCTTGGAAAACGTCTATCGAGACGGCAAGCCCGCTGGTTTGATAGCGCAACATCCGAAAATGGAAGCGCCCAAAGGGTTTGCGGGGATTCGGGCGCATCCTATCAAGGCGGGAGAGAGCATAACCGTCACAACCGACATCCGTAGATGGAAGATACCTGGCGGCTGGGTTCCGGGGAAGTACAAGGTTGCCATTCGCGTTGAAAACTTGACGCTTGAGGGAGACCGTTGCATCCTGTCAGTGCGCGGCGCGCAGTTTCTGTTTGAGATACGATGACAAACGGAGGGGGCTACCAAGCCTCTTTTTGGAGAGTGAGCAGGAAGGTTAGGCAAGACCTAATATGCTAAAATTTGCGCCACGTTCGCACTACTACTGTACAGAAGGGATTGATGAATGAAGATGAATTGGCTGACTTACGCCTTGATGACAGTCGCCGCATGGGGAGTCTACGGCGTTTTTCTAAAGTTTGGCAATGAGAACATGCACGATAAGCAGAACGGCGGCTTGAAAGCTTTCCTCTTAGTAGGAGTGGCTTACTTCCTTATCGCTGTGCTTGCGCCTCTCGCAATTCTGGTGGCTCGCGGCGCGAGTTGGAATATGCCCGTTGCGGGGATGTCGTGGTCGCTCGTCGCCGGAATCGTCGGCGCGATTGGAGCCTTCTGCGTTATTCTCGCCTACCGTGAAGGCGGCTTGCCTCCTGTCGTTATGTCCATCGTGTTCGCAGGAGCGCCGATTGTAAACGCAATTGTCGCCACTGCCGCGCAACCGCCGCAGGGGGGGCTTGCCACCGTTAAACCCCAGTTCATTATGGGGTTGCTCTGCGCGGCGCTGGGCGGTTTTCTCGTAACCAAGTATCGCCCCGCCGACCCGCCCAAGAAGGGCGCTCCCGCCCAACACGCGCCTACAACCGCGCCCGCTACAAAGTAGATGAACTCGTTTCCAGACCGCTCCGCCCTCACTGCCACTCAGTGTGAACGCCTAAATACTCTGATTCGCCAACTCAGCGCATCGAATCCGTTCTATGCGCCGCGAATCGAGAGCGCAGGGTTGGCGGACGGTCTGACCACCCTCTCCCCTTTCTTCGAGCGGCTCCCCTTCACCACAAAGGCGGAGATAGCCGAAGACCAACGCGCCCACCCCCCCTACGGAACCAACCTCACCTTTCCTATCGCTCACTACACTCGCTTCCACCAGACGAGCGGAACGAGCGGACACCCTCTGCGCTGGCTTGACACTACCGAGAGCTGGAACTGGATGGTCGGGAACTGGGTGGAGGTGCTGAAAGCCTCTGGCGTAACCCGTGAAGACCGCCTCTTTTTCGCTTTCTCGTTTGGTCCCTTTCTGGGCTTCTGGACGGCGTTTGAGGCGGGAGTGCGGCATGGGTGTCTCTGCTTGCCGGGCGGCGGTCTCAGTACGGCGGGACGGCTTCGCGCTATCCTCGAAAATGAGGTGACTGTCCTCTGCTGTACGCCTACCTACGCCATTCGGCTGGGAGAGGTCGCCATGGAAGAGGGAATTGAGTTGCGCGAGAGCCGCGTCCGTATCGTGATTGCGGCGGGCGAGCCGGGCGCGAGTATTCCGGCTGTGCGTCAACGGCTCGAAACGCTCTGGAACGGCGCAACTATCAAAGACCATCACGGCATGACCGAGATAGGACCCGTCACCTACGAGTGTCCCGCGCAACAGGGCGTTCTGCATATTCTCGAAGAGGAGTTTATCCCGGAAGTAATAGACCCCAAAACAGGCGAACACATCCCGCTTGGCGAAAAAGGGGAGCTTGTTCTCACCAATCTGGGGCGCATGGGTTCTCCGCTCCTGCGCTATCGCACTGGGGACTTGGTTCAGGCGGAAGCGACTGCGCCCTGCCTCTGCGGATGCTACGACATGGCTCTGCGCGGCGGAATTTTGGGGCGCGTAGACGATATGGCGGTGGTGCGGGGCGTGAACCTCTACCCCTCTGCGGTGGAAGCGGCTCTGCGCGAGTTTCCAGAGGTTGCGGAGTATCGCGTCGAACTCTTCCTCGAACGCGCTATGTGGGAGGCGCGAATCCTAGTGGAAGCCCAACCCTCCGTCGCTTCGCCTGAAATTTTGCGAGAGGAGATTGAGACGACGCTACGCGCAACTTTCAACCTCCGCATACCCGTATCGATGGTAGCGGCGGGAACCCTGCCCCGCTTTGAACTGAAAGCCAAGCGGTGGGTACGTGTAGAGGGGTAGCCTTGATTTCCCTTATTTGGAATAATGGCTCTAATCACCCCAACCCTACCTTTACCCCTTGTGAAGGGTCTCCGGGATGGGGGTACCAAAAGCGAAAGGTATTTTTGAAATCACTTCGATAGGTATGCTCTGTTATGATTGGGAACCTGAAACCTGAAACTAGAAAGTAGTCCCGAATGAGAAATAACAACGTCGTCAGCCCGCCCATCCTCGATTTGCGCGGTATCTACAAAAGTTACGGCGGCGTTCTCAACGCCACGCCCGTGCTGAAGGGGCTGGATTTGCGCGTCTCGGAGGGAGAGTCCGTCGCGATAGTGGGTCCCTCCGGCTCCGGGAAAAGCACCCTCCTGCATATTATTGGCGCTCTGGACACGCCCGACAAAGGCGAAGTCTACTTCAATGGGCGCGACCTGACCGGGCTACCCGCTTCGGAGCTACCCCGCGTCCGAAATCAGGAGATAGGTTTTATTTTTCAGATGCACCACCTTCTTCCGCAGTGTAACGCGCTAGAGAACGTGCTGATACCCACCCTCGCCGGCGATACGCAAGCCCGCGAACCTGTGCAAGCCCGCGCCATACGTCTTCTACAGCGCGTAGGGCTAGGCGCTCGCTTGAAGCACCGCCCCGGTCAACTATCGGGCGGAGAGCGGCAGAGAGTGGCAGTGGTTCGCGCTCTAATCAATGAGCCACGCCTCCTCCTCGCAGACGAACCGACAGGGGCGTTAGACCGCACGTCTGCGGAGAATCTCTCTGATATACTTCTCGAACTCAATCGGGAGGAGGGGGTCACTCTACTGGTGATAACCCACTCCGTCAGTCTCGCCAAGCAGATGTCCCGTAGCCTCGAACTTCAAGACGGCAGGCTCGTCGAGTTGGAGGCAGGGGTATGAGCCTCTGGAAAGTAGCGTGGCGCGGTCTCGTTTTTCACTGGCGCTCCCACCTCGGCGTTCTGCTCGGCGCAACGGTCGGCGTAGCGATACTGGTGGGCGCGTTGGCGGTAGGCGACTCTGTGCGCTACAGTCTTGGGCGTATTGCGGAAGCCCGCCTTGGAAACGTGCAACTCTCGCTTATGGGGCAGAACCGCTTCTTTCGGGAGGCGCTCGCCGACGCTGTTTCCGCCGAAACAAAAGCCCCTATCGCGCCTGTTATTATGACCAAAGGCACGGTAACGCTTGAAGAGGGAGACGGTCGCGGCGCGTTGATGGCGGGGAATGTGCATTTTCTGGGCGTCACCGACAAGTTTTGGTCTTTAGGGAACGTCTCTATACTTCCCATGATGGGGGAGGAGGGCGTTACCCTCAATGACCGCCTCGCGAAACAGATAGGCGCGAAGGTGGGAAGCGAACTCCTCCTGCGCGTAGACAAGCCGAGCCTACTCTCCCGCGAAGCCCCCCTCTCCACCCTTGAAGATGCGACAATTGCCTTCCGCCTCAAGGTATTGGCGATTGTGGACGAGTCGCGGTTCGGGCGTTTCAGCCTCGAAGCGAATCAGGTTCCCCCGCTCAATATATACCTGCCGCTCGCCTATCTCCAAAATAAGATGGGGCAGGAGAATCGCGTCAATACGCTCCTCGTGGGGCAACGCGAAAGCAAGCCGATAACCTCCAGCGAGACCACCTCCGCCCTCTGGAAAAACTGGACTCTCGCCGACTCCAACCTCGAAATACACGAGGTTCCCGCCACCAATGAACTCGCCCTCACTACGCCGCGTATCTTTCTCGACCCGCCGATAGGCGAGGCGGGAGTCCACTCCATGAACGATGCGAGAGGCGTGCTGACCTACTTTGTGAACGAAATTCGTAATGGAGACCGCGCCACGCCCTATTCGGTGGTCTGCGCGACGGACGGAACGCTAGTTCCGATGAACGTGCGCGAAGACGAGATTGTTATCAATCAGTGGCTCGCCGACGACCTACAGGCGAGTCCGGGCAGTCAGGTAACGCTTACCTATTTTGTAGTAGGCGCTATGCGGAAACTAGAGACTCACAAGGCTACGCTTACGGTCAAAGCGATAGTCCCGATAGACGGAGCCGCCGCCGACCCCGACCTGATGCCCTTCATACCGGGTTTGAGCGATAAAAAGAGCTGCCGTGACTGGGAGCCGGGTATGCCCGTAGATTTGACCAAAATCCGCGACAAAGACCAAGCCTATTGGGACAAGTACAAAGGAACTCCGAAAGCCTTTATCCACCTGAAAACGGGGCAGAAGATATGGGAGAATCGCTTTGGGAACCTCACCTCCGTTCGTATCCCGCGCATGAGAGAGTCCCACGCCTTTGTAGAGTCTTGTTTGCGTCAAGCGTTGATACCCGCCTCCATCGGCTTCTTCTTTTTACCAACCTATCAGGAGGGGATGCAAGCCAGCAAAAACTCTCTCGACTTTGGTCTGCTCTTTATAGGGTTTAGTCTCTTCCTCATAATCTCGGCGCTTCTGCTGACCGCTCTGCTGTTCGGCTTTGGGGTGGAGCAGCGCGCCGAGGAGGTAGGAACCCTGCTCGCACTGGGTATCAGCCCAAGTAGCGTGCGAGGTATCTTCTTGCGGGAGGGGGCTGTGATAGCGCTTCTCGCTAGCGTTTTGGGGGCGCGACTCGGTATCTTCTACACCCAATTTATCGTCAAGGGGTTGAGCGCCGTCTGGAAGGGCGCTGTTGTAGACTCGCTAATTTTCTTCCATCTTGAACGGCGAACCCTCTACACGGGCGCAGGGATTGGGTTCTTTGTCGCTATGCTTACGATTGCGCTTGTGGTGCGAAGACAGGCGAAACGCTCTCCCCGCGAACTTCTACTCGTCGGGGCGGAGACTGCCGACTACACGCCCTCTCCGCGTCGTTTCTCTTTCGCGCAGGGTCTTCTGCTAGTCTCTTTTCTCGCCACCCTGCTAATGCTAGGCGCGGGTTGGGCGCTTCCCAAGTCGCAAGCCCCCGAAGCCTTCTTCGGCGCGGGCGCGTTTCTGCTGATTGCGGGGCTGACCCTGTGCCGTATTCTTCTACGTAAACTCGACACGGAGATAGGAGATAGCAACCTCACGCTACGCGCTTTGGGGCGCAGGAACACGGCGCGGCGCTGGGGCAGGAGCCTGAACGTCATAGCGCTTCTCGCTGTCGGCTCGTTTTTGGTGATAGGCGTGGGCGCGAACCGCCACGACCCCAACGAGATAGCGACGCTACGCGATTCTGGCACAGGAGGCTTCGCGCTATACGCTACCACGACCCTGCCTATCTACCAAGACCTGAACACGCAGGAGGGGCAGGAGAGTTTTCGCTTGAAGATGGAAGACCTCAGCGGCGCGAACTTCACGGCGTTTCGGCTGAAAGATGGCGATGACGCGAGTTGCTTGAACCTGAATCGCGCCTCTAATCCGCGTATTCTGGGCGTAGACCCAAACCTACTCGTCGCGAAAAACCCCTTCTCTTTCGCCCAACTCTACAAGTCTATGCCGCCTAAATCGGCATGGCAGATTTTGGAAATGCCGCAGGAGGATAGCAACCAGAACGAGGAGATTATTCCCGTTGTAGGGGATGAGAACACGATAATGTGGGCGCTCGGCAAATCGCTCGGCGCAATCATCCCTTACGCGGACGAGCAGGGCGTTACGCGGAAACTGCGTGTTGTGGGGATACTCGGCAATAGCGTTTTGCAGGGTAATCTCATTATGGCGGAGCGACATTTCAATCATCTGTTTCCCACCCAGAGCGGCTATCGCGTCTTCTTGATAGATATGCCCAACACGAAGCAGGAGACGATAGAGGCAACGCGACGCGCCCTCACTCACAGTATGGAAGATGTGGGCATGGAGGCGACTCCCGCTGTGCAACGCTTCGCCGACTTCAATACGGTGGAGAACGCCTATCTGGACATCTTCGCGGTTCTGGGAGGTTTGGGGCTACTGCTTGGGAGCGCAGGCATGGCGGTGGTCGTGTTACGCAATGTGATGGAGCGCCAGAGCGAGTTGGCGCTACTCAGGGCGGTGGGCTTCCGCGATGGGCGTATTCGCCAACTGGTCTTCCACGAGCATTTTCTTCTGCTAGCGCAGGGGCTACTGGTAGGAATTGTGTCGGCGCTGGTAGCGGTGCTTCCGTCGCTTCTCGCGCCGGGGGCGCACGTTCCCGTCAAGACGCTTGGCTTGACTCTACTGGCAGTCTTCGTAAGCGGTCTCTTCTGGACGCTCTTCGCGACCTTCCTCGCCCTGCGTCGCCCGCTAATGCAGGCGCTACAGAACGACTAAGTAGACGGGTTTTCCAGTTTCGCTCGAATAGCGAGTTAGGTTATAATAGGTGAAGATACCGCGCCCAATCTTCCGAAAATTCTAAGAAGACTACGAAGGGTGCAAAAGAGAACGAAATGAGACTCCTGAGAGCGGCGACAACTCTACTGCGCGTCCTGCTTCTACTACTGGTAACGGTAGCAGGACAGGCGATAGCGCAGAAACGCCCTGCCCCTGACCCTTTCGCGCAACCTGATACCCGTATCACGGCGGGGTGCGTCCTCTCTTTAGAGGTAGCGGAAGAGGCGGAGTTGAGCCGCGAGTACGAAGTGGATGCGAAGGGCGGTATCGCCTTCAAATTAGGGGAGGGGCTAGACGAACAGTACACGCGCCGCTGGACGGTGAAGGTTCTGGGTAGGACGGCGGACGAAGCGCGGAACCTGATAGTGGACAGCCTCAAGCGCTACATCATCACGCCTACCGTTCACCTTACGCTAACCCGTATCCCCCGCTTGACCGTAGAGGCGCGTGGAGCGATAAGGAACCCTGGCAAGCGCGAACTGCGCCTCAAATCGCGCCTCTCCGACCTTTTTGAGCAGATAACACCCGCCGATAACGCCGATATGAGCAGGGTGACTCTCCTACATCGCGCCGCCGTAGACCCCGCCAACAAGACCCCCCGCCTAATAACTCTCGACTATACCGCCTTCCTAAATGGCGAAACGAAAGAGAATCCCCTGCTAGAACAGAACGACCTCATCACCATCGCAGAGGCGAAGGAGGAGAAGCCCCGCCCGCCCCTAGAGGTGGTGGAGGTGATTGGCGAGGTGGAGCTACAGGGCGCTATCCCCTACTCGCCTACCCTCAAAATGAGGGACGCGATACGCCGAGTGGGGGGGCTAAAGCCGACGGCGAAGCGGGATAAAATTCTACGCATCCGCCTCTCGAACCGAAAAAAATACTACGTGGATATGGACAGAGTGGAGGCGGACGACCCCATACACAATCAGGCGTTGGAGCCGGGGGACATTATCATCGTGGAGACTCGCGACCAGAGTCTTATCTATGCGGTGAGCGGAGAGGTGAATCAGCCGAAAATGTTTGAGTGGAAGCCTGCCGAGAAGGTAACTCTCTCTGAGGCGATAAAGATGGTGGGAGGCTTGACGCGCAACGCCGACCGCCGCAAGGGGGTGATTCGGCGGGGCTACCTGCGAAATCCCACGCTCTCGCAGCCTATCTACTTCGACCTTGACCTCATCGCCGCCAAAAAACAGACCGACTGGGAGATAGAGGCGGGCGACGATATTCTCGTTATGCCGCGCCAACGCTCCGCTGGTTTTGGCGGTCTCCTACCCTTTCTCTTACGGCTTATTCCGCTCTGATGCCATTGCGCCTACTCTCCCGTATCAAAACGGTCTGACCTTCGCAACCAGTAGAGAACGGCAGAGGCAACCCCTATCAAGCCGACGAAGAGTATGAGCGCGGCTGTAACTATCGCGCCGCGAATCGACTCGTGAGAAGCCCCATGTCTACCCCAAAGAATGAACTCCCCGTCCCATGTCGCGCCGTTCCGCAACGCCTCCAGTGCAGGATGCGCTGAAAATAGCGCAAACCCTGCGAAAAAGACTCCAGCCGCCAACACGCCGAGATAGTTCGGCGCGCCGGAACGGTCTCCCTCAACGCCAAGCCATGCAAAATACGCCTCCCACATCTGCGGAAACAGACGCGATTTCTCTGGCTCCGGCTCTGACTCTTTCCCGACAAGGTAGGACATTATTACTCGTCTTCTTTCTCGAAGCGTTCCAGCAAGCCGCCCATAGACGCGAGACTGGATAAAACGAGTGAAACTCCAAATACCATGAACGGGATGCCATACAGAAGCGTAGCGCGAATCCCACGATGTATCTCTATATCACGATAACCACGGCACGGTTTCGCCATCTCCACCCAGTATCCATCCAGCGTCGCCCCGTTCTGTAACGCCCTTAGCGCAGGAACTACCATCAGGCATGGGAGCAAGATAAACATACCCAACCCTATTAGAATGAGATTTACATCCACGTCGCCACGCCCCAAAAAGCGGGTATAGGTCTGCATAAATCGCATGAAGGCGCTCTTTTTCGCGGGTTTCACCTGTCTCTTGACGATATATGACATTCTTACTCGTTCTCCTTGTAGCGGTCTAGCCAACCCCGCCGATAGGCAAGTGAAGAGATAACTCCGAACAGGGTGGCTACGAACAGAGGAACGGTGTACATAAGACCAGAGCGAATCGTGTGGATAGACGCTCCCTGATACTTCCCGCTAATGATAAGATAACTTCCGTCCAGCGTCGCGCCGTGCGAAAGCGCTTCTAGTATTGGCGCCCCTACGAAGGTCAATACGTATAGAGATACAGTAGCTCCTATCCACACGATAAGTTCGTAGACGGTCGAGGGTTCGGTTGCATACACTCGATATTTGAACAATCGTGTATAGGCGCGCATCAGGCGAACCCCTAATCGTCGTCTATCTGGTTTCGGCTTTTCGTTTAAGACGCTTGACATCTTATTTCACCTCTTACCACATACTACGCACACTCTCGTATTAGGGTTTCGCCCTCTCTAGGTCTACCGCTAATCCAAAATAGGCAGTTGCGGCAAGGCGGGCTTCACGGCGCGATGGTCTACGCGCTCGCCCTTCTCCAACTCCTTAAATTCGAGGATAAATTCGGCGAGGTTCGCGCCCGCGCCCTCCACAATCGCCCGCCCTTTTTCGGCGGTGGCGAGTGTAGGCGCTCCAGAGACTCCGTTGGGGGTGGCGCTACTCGTCCAACGTATCAGCTTCATAGGCCCCCAACCGCGCCCTAAGTCTACATGAAGGAACTTTGAGCCTTGTTTGCCCGCCGCGCCCCCGTAGTGGTCTTCCGCTCTATCCATCTGCACTTTCGAGGGGTCGAGGTAGAGGTAGGCGGAGGTCTCTAGTTCGCAAGCGTGCGCCGCGCCCCCATGTCCCGATTCGCGAACGCTCTCGAAGGCTTCAATCGCAAGGTTTGTCCAGATAGTAGAGGCGACCATTGAGGAGGTTTCGAGGGTGGCGCGTCGCGCTATGAACTCGCAGAGGTGTTCGTTGGAGCCGTGCCCGTCTATGATAATGATACGCTCAAAACCCGCGTGCGCCACGCTTTTACAGACATCTAGGCAGTACTCGATGAAGTGTTCGTAGGTGACGTGAATTGTGCCGGGAAAATCTAGCGCGTGTTCGTTGTAGCCGTAGGGGATGGTCGGCATAATGAGAGTTTCGCGGGGAATCCGCTTCGCCGCCGAGATACAGGCGCTGCGGGCGAGGAAGTTGTCCACGTCCAGAGGCAGGTGGTAGCCGTGCTGTTCCGTGCTTCCTATGGGTAGCAGAACCACTTTTTTGGCAAGGACAGCCTCGTTTATCTCTTGCCATGTCAGCTCATCGTAGTAGATTTTGTCTAGCGAATCCATTATAGATACTCCTCTGTTTGAAAAGCGCCTCTACTTCTCCAAACTAATCGCCGCGATTTTCAGGTCAGGCGCGTTTGGTAGGTTGATGGCGACGTAAGAGTTCACTCTTTTGGGAATGAACCGCGGAATGGGGATGCGAAATGCGATTCTACCGCGAAACACGCGAAAAGGCGCGAAAAAAAATGCACACTGCAACCCGCCCTAGAAGAACGCGCCAAACTTCCTAATCTCAAACCGCCATCCGTGCATTCACCCCTTCTCCCAGAATTGGGAGAAGGGGCGGGGGTTGAGGGCTAGGAGAGGTTGCGCGGGTTATGTGAATACCCCCCTGTTTCGCGTGACTAAAGACAGAGAGACTCAATGCGGACGTATCTTTCGAGCGCGACGCGGTCATTCACCCAATCCGTGTCGGTGGCGTTGAGGATGGGCGGGTTCTCTTTGGATGCGATAGCCACTGCGACGTACTTTCTGTCGGACGGGTCGAAGTCCGCTAAATCGGGGTCGTCGGGAAACTCCTCGTAGTCTTCTCTCCTGTCGTCGTTATGGCGCGGAGTGATTTTCACTCTTCGAGAGTTGCCTCGCCATGCCCAAAGAAGAAATCGAGAGGCTACGCCGGGAGGATGCGGAAACGGAATGTTGCCAAGATATTCGTCTTGTATCCTGCCCGCGTCATCCCAAAGCACAGTATGACGGTATTCCTGAATCTCTAGTAATCGCTCAATGCACCGCTCTTCGCAACCTTTCTTTGGGGAGTCATTCCGCCCATCAGCCGTTATGAGAACGTTGCAATCTATGACAACGGAACTCACTTGTTCGCCTTTCGCCTTCTAAGCCCTGCTAACTGCGTCTCCGCCACCTCTTCAAACTGGTTCCCGAAAAAATCAGGCGGGTAGTTGCTAATCTCGCCGTACTCGTTCAGTTTCAACTCCTCCATTTTCGCCGCGCCGTCCTCTTCCATGTCGCAGAAGTAGAGCGCGACCTCTTCGGGGGCGAGACTCGCTTCCGCCATGCGGCGCTGTATGCGATTGAGCAAGTGTTCGCTGTGGCTCTCAAGGATAATCTGTATATGGCGCGTCTGTATCGCCTCTATGAGTACGTCGGCAAGCCCCATCTGTACGCTAGGGTGGAGGTGTAGTTCCGGGTGTTCGAGGATAATGGTGGAGTGTTCCGGCGCGTAGAAGCAGAGAACGAGAACGGGTAGTATCTGCGAAACTCCGAAGCCGACATCGGGTAGCGGCACGAAAACGCTTTGTTGTGTTTGTTGCACCAAAACTTGATAGAGTTCTCTTTGACCCATTTGCTCCAATTTGAAATCGTGGATGAGTTTCAATTCTTTGAGCCAATATGCTATATGCTCTTTGAGCGCTCTTTCTCCTTCACCGGATGCAAGTAGCGCAGGTACAAACCGTTCGCCCATTTTGCCCACATCAGACGGCTTGCCGCCATCCCACTGGTAATAGCGTTTAGGGGAGTTTCTTACGGAACCAAGATAGCGCATTGACACCATTTGCGATTCAAACGCCGATTGAAACTTGTCCGCTCTCCAAGCATCTGTTGGGTCTACCAATCGAACTGGAAGAACGAATTTTAGCCGTTTTGATTCATCGTAAGGTTGACTTTGTAGAGCAATATCCTCTCCATTACGATACATCCGTATCGAATAATCTCGTCCGTTACCCTCTTTTTGGGATTTGAGCGTCTGGCTACCAATAACACATTCGGTTTTTGTCACGAGTGGATAGTTACGGGCGTATGACTCCAACTCGGACATAAGACTATACGTTTCTTTGTATTCGCCTGTCTGCCATGCTAACGTCCACGAAATATGCCGACTCAGGTCGTGCCTGAAAACTATATTCTCATAAGATTCCAACTCTACTGGACTACCCTCATCGCCAAAAAAGAGGACTGCCGCAGTGTCAGCGAAGTTAATTGTCTGCTTCAACATAAGCAGAAACTGGATAATGCTACTCTTCCCTGAACTGTTCGCGCCAAAGAAGCCAGTGAGGGGAGCCATGCGTATTTTATCGAGTTTGCGCCACGCTTTGAAGTTTTCCAGCCCTAGCCCGGTAATCATCTACGCACCCCTTTCTCTGATTTCGCGCCAACGGGTATAATAGCGTTGGAGGTATCGCCATGACACTCGCGACATTGAACCGTATACTGAGCAAAATAAGAACGCTAGAGCCTGACGAAATCGACCTGCTAGAGCGCACTCTCCATGAACAGCGCGAGGCGAGTAGTTACGGGTACTCAGTGGAAGAGTGGAGAGTGCAAAAAGCGCTCGTGGAGGCGGGCTTAATGGAAAAAATAACCCCGCGATGCACTGAGTCTGTTCTTGAGTTCACTCCGGTTCCCATTATAGGAAAACCTCTCTCGGAAACCATTATTGAGGAGAGAAGGTAGTGGCGCAGGTCTACTTTGCGGATACTAGCGCCCTCTCGAAACGCTATGTAACCGAGATAGGAAGCGCATGGGTGCAGGCGGCGTTGCACCCCCACTCAGGCGCTACCACCTATATCGTTCACATCACTGCCGTTGAGCTAATCTCTGCAATAACCCGTAGGGAGCGCGGGGGAACGATTTCGCCAAGCGATGCGAGTAACGCCCGTAATGCTTTGCGTACTCACCTCAACGCCGAGTACAAAATAATTAAGATGTCGGACGCTCTCATAAACAGCGCAATGAACCTTACCGAGATACATGGACTACGCGGGTACGACGCTGTTCAACTCGCGGCGGCGAAAGAGGTTGATAGCCTGTATACGGCGCAGGGTTTTCCCCATATAACCCTTCTATCAAGCGACAACGAACTAAACGTCGCCGCCCGTGCCGAAGGGCTTTCAGTCACAAACCCCAATAACGTTTTCTAGTGCCTTAGTGACAAAGGATGTTAGGGGTTGGGCTAACTTTAAGAAAGAACCTGAAACGCACCGCTTGCTTGCTGTCTTATCAAAGCCTCAAATTCTTCCTCCAACGTGGAGGCGAGATCATGGCATCCCGCCGGAAAATTAATCGTGAGTGAGAGATTGATGGCTTCCCCCTCCGGTGTGGAGAGAATCGCTTCTTCTATTTTGGTGGTTAAGTTCAGCCCAGATACTAGCAGTTCAAAAAGGGCAGGTCGTACAAGTGAAGGTAATTCCCTTCCTGTCTTCTGAAAGGCAGAGTGTACTTGAGTTTTCATTGTGTGTATCGACCACTCTAACGCTCTTTCGTAAAGCATACCTACCTTCATCGCTACTTCCACTACTGGTAAAAACTCCCCGGTATTAGCGCTGTCTTGGATAACATTAGCAATTTGATTGTTCAATACATCCGACCAGTCTTGAATAATTACCAGTAGTTCAGAATTTTGAGTCTTAAACCATTCCAAAAAGTTTTGTATCTCAATCACTCGGCTACCGTCAGGGGATACTCCTAACTCCATCTGACGGTGCAGGTCTTCACGCTTCCTTATTTCGTCGCCTAACACCTGTGCGAACAACTTCAACCGCCAATTCGCCTCTTGCTCCAAGATAATGCGGGTAGCCATATACGATAATCGCTGATATTCAGGATTCTCATTGCGTATCTTTTGCACCTGCGCTTTTGAAATGGGCTGTCGCTCCATCTCATCCAGCGTTCTAGCGTAAACGCTTTGCGGGATAATGCTAATCTCAAAAGAGTGGCTACTTTGAGTTGCAGGAACCATCTGGCGCTCTTGAGCGGCAGGCTTACTATCTTCCATATCGGGCTTCCTCCTGATGCAAGAATGTGCGTCTATCTGCTATCTTTTTGCTGAGAGTACTGGTCATCTCTTCAAGTAAGTCGCGCCCATAGCGTTTAGCCTGTTTAACTTTCGAGTAGAGTTTGCACATCTCCGTATCTTGAATACGGTCAATTTCGAGATTCAACTGCTCAATTCTCATCTTAGCGTAACTTCTTCTTGTTAAAACAGCAAGCAACTCTGGAGAGGCTTGGTCGCTTGCTTCTTGACTGGCTAACTCGAATGCGTTCAGCATGGAACGCAGAGTCGCCTCGTCGCCTTCATCATAAGCCTGATTTGCGCGTTGCATTAGCCTGTGACGCCAATCACGGTCTTCCTCGCTAACTGCGAAATCAGGATGCACTCGTCTGGCGACTCCTCGAAAGACATTCTTTAAGTCGCTTACATCTATGTGCTTCTCCGTTACTTGATTGCTTGATTGTATACCAGATGCGGGAAAAGAGGCTTCAATCGTAACATTAATATCATCTTTTACTGTGTGCGCCTCCTCTGTTGGCATATCGCGATTTTCGGTCAACGCAACAATGCGCTTCTCTATAGCATCCAGTTCAAGGTAACGCTCTAAAATAACGTTGTTGTAATCTCTTTCAAATAGATGCAACTCGTTTCGCAACGATTCAGCCTTTTCTTCGTGTTCTGAAACCTCTCCTTCCAACAATTTCAACTCTTTTCGAAGCGCTTCAATTTCGCAAGCATCAGTACTCATAATGACACATCCCGCTTTCAAAAGAGGGCGTTCCATTTTGGAAAGCGCCCTCTACTTCTCCAAACTAATCGCCGCAATTTTCAGGTCAGGCGCGTTCGGCAGGTTGATAGCGATAAGTTTGCGCGGGTCGCGAATCTTGATTTGGTAGTGGTACAGCGAGACCTCGCCATCCTCCGCCCCCTTCGCTGTATAGGTGTAGGGCGCATGGAAGGCGATAGCGTCGTTACGCGCAGGAGGCTTATTCCACGGACTAGCCGAAAACGAATACTGGTCTTCCGAAGTTCCTGTCGGCTCCTGAAAAATAAGCCCCAGCGTCGCGTTCACCTGAGCGAGAGAGCTAGCGGCGAGGATGTGCAGAATGCGGCACTGCCCGGAAGACGCGCCCAACTCAATTTTCTGACCTTTCGCGGCGATAAAGTTCTTCGCTTTCAGCCCTTTCAGCCCCATGCGGAAGGAGATGCGGCGTGGCGAATCGGGTCCCTTTTTCGCAGTGGCTTGCCACAACGTAACCGGCGCGACAGCCATCTCCTCGAAGGGCGGCAACCACTCCGCCGGGAAGGCGCGTCCCTTCCCATCGAAGTCGCCGCTACCCAGCGCGGTTCTATCGGCGGCTCCGTTCATGTTGTAGTGTTTTGTAAGGTCGGCGAAAAGCAGTCTTCCCCCGATAACGCGCACCTGCCGCACGCTCGTATCCATCGCCCTAAGCGCAGAGGTGGTGGAGAGCCACGTATCCCCTACCTTCACATCCCACACCAGCCAGTAGACTCCATCCATAGAGGGCGCGGTAATCATCGCCAACATATCGTCCACGCTCTTACCCGGCGGAACCTCTATCGGCAGGGGAGTCGCCTCGTCCTCGAAAATCAACTCCGCGCCGTCCCGATAGTACCAGTGATACCCCACGCGCACTCTATCCGCCAGCCAAGTCTGGGGTCCGTCGTTCTGTAGACTTATGCGAACGGGCAAGCGACGCTCGCCGGGCAGGGCGGCGGGGGTCGCGTCTATCGTAAACTTTGCGCCAAAATCGTACTCCACCAAAGCGACATTCGAGGCGTGGAACACCGCGCCGCCCACGCCCTTATCCGATGAGACCTCCCAACGCAAGGTGTACGCCCACTCCTGCTCCTGCGTCCAGAACGGCAGGGGTTTTCCCTCGCTATCCATGATAGGAACCGATATTTTTACCGTCGCCTCTTGACCGGGAAGCGTATCTTTCTCCACCGCCCCGGAAGCGTCCGCCATCGGAACCAGCTCCTCTACAATCGCGCCCTCTTTCAGGTAGGTCTTGTAGAGATGCAGAGCGATTCGCGATTCCGAGGCTCTCCATACCGCTCCGCCATCGTTGCGAACTATCGCCTTTATCTCGTATAGCCCGCCCGTTTCGAGAGTGCGGGGAAGGTTCGCAAACACAAGCGTCGCGCCCCAATCGGCTCCCTTCGCCGCCACCTTCACGGGTATCTGTAGGGCTTTACTCGGCTCTGAGTCTCCAACCCACACCATCTTCTTCGTCGCTTTATCATATGACAGCGCCCCAATTTCAAGAGTGTATTCGCCATCGGGAAGGGGTTGCCTGTTTGCATCCATTGCGGCGACGGGAATGACCATGGTGTCGTTGGCGCGAGCGAGGAAGAGCGTACTCAGCAGAAGAGGAGAGCCTTGCGCCACAACCTCATCCTTGCGCTTCCAGCGGTAGACGAAGGAGAGGGGAGTCACGCCATCATCGCTCTTCGCGCCCCACGCCACCATACCCGTATTCTGAACGCGCACATTGAGCGTGTAGGTCCGCCCCGCCTGAATCGTATTCGGCGTATCGTGAGATAAGAACTTCATAGAGACGGGGGCGCTCCCCGAAAAGTAGCGCGTATAGAGTCGCGTAATGTCGGAAACGGTAGTTCCATACTCGACAGTGGCGACAGTAGCGGCTCCATGCGTGTAGTCGTTCCAGCCATCTAGCAGAACCCAGTTAGGCTTTTTTTCAAGCGCCCTCTTCCAGTCGTCGCGGTAGGTCTCCCCCTCGCGGTAGGGGCGATGTAGAGCCGGCTCGGCGGAGTTAGCGCGAGCGAGAGAGTTATCGTATCCCGCTCCCACGCTTGCAACGGAAATCCAACCTCCCGCCTCAAACTGAAAACCCCTCTCCTGCGTCTCTTGAAAATAGCCGTCTAGCGGCGCTTTCGCTCTGAATTCGGGAGCGCCTAGCAGAATCAGGTCGTCTCCGAAGTCGGCGCGGAAGCGTCCACGCACATAGTCCATGAAGCCCCCGTCAAAATCGCGGAAGGTCGTAGGAGTCGCAAGAAAGACCACATTGGCGCGTCCCCCTCCATTTTCCGCGTTCAAGAAGACGGTATAGCGATAGGATTTTGGTATCTGGCGATAGAAGTCGCGAATCGCGCTATATAGGGCTTCCTTTACCTTCTGTTCACTCAAATCGGGACGCTCGCCGAAGGTCTCAATCAGGCTACTCGTATCCAGTTGAAGCCCCACTTGCGGGTAGTCTATCCCCTCTTGCCTCATGTACTCTAACGCCGCAACCATCGCTATCAAACCTTTGCGGGCGTAGAGTTGCTGGCTTCGGATATCGCTACGGTAGACGGGAAGAACGACATCCACTCCCGAACTTCGCGCCTCGGTTAGCATTCGCCTGTGCCAGTCGGCGCGGTCATAACTAAACCACGCCCCCGCCCCCTCCGAAGGGTGCAGCGCGAGCAGAGTGGCTCCATTGGCTTGCGCGACTCCTTGAGAGGGCGCGGTTTTGCGCGTATCCCCCTGATAGTCGTAGCGGTAACTTGCAAATACGAGGCTAGGGACGCTCTGAGGCTTACGGGCGGGAACGGGAAGAGGATGCGCGTTGTAGGGCGCGAGAGGAAGCGCGACGCGTGTAGGGCGCGGCGCGTACTTGGGGTGCGAACGCGCGGCGATAGTCAACGCGGAGAGATTCGCGACGCTACCCGCCCCGATTCGTTCGCCAAACTCCAAAAATGACGCGGTATTCCACTCGCCGGGAGTAAATTCGCCATCAATGAGGGGTTTGTTCGCGAGGACGCGGGGACAGGTGTAGAGGCGGTTTTTGAGGGGCGCGGCATCGTTCTTAAACGCAATTTCGCCCCAAAGCGAGGGGTTGCTTATATCGCCCGTCGTCTTGATAGTTGGAGAGAGACTCTGAACGGCGGGACTGCCCGGCGCAACGCTCTGCGCCACTACGTTGAAGCCCATTTTGGCATCGTCTGCGGGTCTGCCGCCCATATTCACCCAAGGTACGGCGATTTCTATGGTATACCCCGCCGCAGGCGCTCCTATAGGGCGTTTTGCGCCTTGTGCGTTAAAGCCCGCTTTGAAGAGAGTTCGCAGAAGCGCGTCCACCTTCATCTGTTGAACGGCGGGGTCTTTTACGTCCCGGTTTATGGTTTCAATCCGCTTACCGAAATCCTCTTCCAAGCCCTTATAGAGGCGGGTCGCGCCCTCTCCCTGATAGAGTTGCGTTCCGCCCTTCGCGCTCACGACAATCGAGAAGGTCTTCGCAGTGCGCCCCGTAGACTTGTGGTCGTTGTCGGTTTGCAGAGAGAAGATGATTGCGTCGTCCTCTATAGGATTAGAAAACGGCTTGTCGTTCTTGCCTGTAAGCACAGGCTTATTTACCTGCACGAAGAGGTAGAGAAACTCCTCATCCCATGCGGAGTAGAACGCCACCCGATTCGTAACATCGGCTACTGTGGCGTCTTTGTTCTCTTGCGGCGCGGTTGGGACGGGCTTTTTCGCCGTCGCGGATATTCCTGCTGTTAGCGACGCTGCCAACACCATAAAGAGCAGGGAGGACTTTTGCATACTTCTCTCCAATCAAACCGTTATTTCGTCTATCTTGCGGTTGCGAACATCACGGGGCGGTTCGCGCCCGCCAGCGGTAGTTCGGTCTTACCCATTAAATGCAGGTCGATACTACGAGCGCACTCGCGCCCTTCGGCAATCGCCCAGACGATAAGCGACTGCCCGCGACGCATATCGCCGCAGACATAGATGCCCTCTACGTTGGTGACGTACTCTTTTGTGTCGGCTTTCACGTTACCCCGTCCGTCGTACTCTACGCCGAGGTCGTTGAGAAGCCCGTCCTGTTGCGGGTGAACGAAGCCCATCGCCAGCAGAACGAGTTCCACTTCAAGAACAAACTCGCTATCGGGAACCTCCACCATTTTGCGCCGCCCGTCATCGCCCGTTTGGAACTCGATATGCACAGCGCGAAGCCCCGTCAGTTTGCCGTTCTCGCCCAAAAACTCTTTGGTATTGACGGCGAATTCGCGAATTCCGCCCTCTTCGTGCGCGGAGGAGGTGCGGTATATCATAGGATAGTTGGGCCATGGCATCGTCGAATCGCGCTCTGTGGGTGGCTTAGGCATTATCTCGAACTGATGAATTTCGGTAGCGCCCTGCCGAATCGCGGTTCCCAAACAGTCCGCGCCCGTGTCGCCGCCGCCTATAATGACTACTCGCTTGCCTTCCGCCGAGATGTGCGGCTCGCTTTCGTCCCATGTTCCCGCCACTTTGCGATTCTGTTGCGGTAGGTAGTCCATCGCGAAGACAACACCCTCTAGTTCGCGTCCCGGCGCGGGAAGGTCGCGGGGTATGGTGGAGCCTCCAGCGAGAGCCACCGCGTCGAAACGCTCGCGCAACTCCTGCGCGGTCACGTCTACGCCTACATTCACGCTCGTTCGGAAGACAACGCCCTCCGCCTCCATCTGCGCGATTCTACGGTCGAGAACCCACTTCTCCATCTTGAAATCGGGAATGCCGTAGCGCATCAGCCCGCCAATTTTATCGTCCCGCTCAAAGAGAGTGACGGCGTGTCCGGCGCGGGCGAGCTGTTGGGCGGCGGCGAGTCCTGCGGGACCGCTACCCACTACAGCGACCCTCTTCCCTGTAAGCGTTTCGGGCGGCTCCGGTTTAATCCAGCCCTCATCCCATGCGCGAGTGACTATCGTCTCTTCAATGCGCTTGATGGTAACGGGGTCTTGGTTTATTCCCAGAACACACGCCGCTTCGCAGGGCGCGGGGCAGAGTTTGCCCGTGAACTCTGGGAAGTTATTGGTGGCGTGAAGTTCCGCCATCGCCTCTCTCCAGCGTCCGCGATACACGAGGTCGTTCCAGTCGGGGATGATGTTGCCTAGCGGACACCCCTGATGACAGAAAGGTATGCCGCAGTCCATACACCGCGCCGCCTGATTTTTCAGTTTCGCTTCGGGAAACTCCAGATAGACCTCTAACCAGTCCTTCTTACGCTCCTCTATAGAGCGTCGTGACGGTAATTCTCGTCCAAATTTCAAAAATCCCTTTGGGTCAGCCATTCTTCTTCTTCCTGTCGGTATCCTTAGTTACTCATTCCGAAGCGAAAATCTCGCTCACATTTACGCTCAAGTTGGTCAATGCCAACGATTGAAAACTCTCTTGGGCATTGTATACCCCTACGCTCTCAAAGCCCTCTTTCGTAAGGCGCAACACCTCTACGCTCTTCTCTTCCGTTCGCACAAGCCAACACTCCTGTACGCCGATAGCGCAGTAGTCCGCCAACTTTTCGCCCACGCTTCGCCTGCTTTCACTCGGAGAGAGTATCTCCACCACCAGTTCCGGCGCGGCTAAGAGCGGCGCGACGGCTGTATTACACTGCGCCAGTCGCTCCTTGCTAATGAAAAACACGTCCGGCTGACGAGTCCGTAGGGGCGACATACGTATCAAGATGTCGCAGGGCGCGATAGCCGCCTTGCCGCTCAGAGATTGCCTCTCGTATCGGCGCAATATCTCTCCCAGATTGAGTGCAATGTCTTGGTGTAAGAATGTCGGTCCCGGCATAAAATAACGCACTCCGTCCAGAATATCGTAGCGACGCTTGATTGTCTCTTCCGCTAGATACTCTTCATAAGTGAGATATTGAGTTTGTTGTAACGCTATCGCCATGAGTCTACCTCCCTACTCCTCGTCAAAAATCTCGCTAACGTTCACACTCCAGTTTGCGAGAGCCAATGACTGAAAACTCTCCTGAGCGGCGTAGGTTCCCGCGCTCTCAAAGCCCTCTTTCGTAAGGCGCAACACCTCTACGCTCTTCTCTTCCGTCCGCACGAGCCAACACTCCTGCACTCCAACCAAGCGGTAGTCCGCCAACTTCTCGCCAACGCGACGCTTATTTTCACTCGTAGAGAGTATCTCCACGACCAACTCAGGCGCGGCTAAAAGGGGCGCGGGGTCTGTCTCTTCCTTGCACTCCGCTAGTCGCTCGTTACTGATAAACAGCACGTCCGGCTGACGAGTACGCAGGGGAGTCCTCCGTATCAAAACATCGCAGGGGGCAATCAGCGCCTCTCCCGCTCCGCTCTCCCTTTGATATCGTATTAGCAGAATGTAGATGTTGCCGAGTGTTTTTTGGTGTAGTCCTGTAGGATTTGTCATAAAATGGCGCACTCCGTCCAGAATATCGTAGCGCTTCATCACCTCCCCCTCCGCTAGATACTCCTCATAAGTGAGATATTGGGTCTGTTCCAACGCTATCGCCATGCGTCTACCTCCGCCGACTAAAATGTAGTTCCTTATTATACCCCCATTAGCCGCTCTAGCCGCCCGACTCGCTCCGCCCGTTCCGCTTCGTTCGCCGCAAGCAGGGTGATATGCCCGATTTTGCGCCCCGGTCTTGGCGCTTTCCCATACAGATGCAGGTGAGTTTCCGGGAAGGTCATCACGTCGGAACGGGCGGGAGTATCGCCAATCAGGTTCAGCATAGCGACGGAACCCCGCGTCGCTGTCCCGCCCAATGGAAGACCGCAAATCGCCCTCAGATGATTCTCAAACTGGCTGGTCTCTGCGCCTTCAATTGTCCAGTGACCGGAGTTATGGACACGTGGAGCCATCTCGTTCGCGAGTAGGCGCCCCCTCGCCTCGAAGAGTTCTACGGTTAAAACGCCCACATATTCGAGCGAGTCCATCAATCCCTTCATTAGCGCCTCCGCATTCGCTTGCAGGGTAGGGGAGACGTTTGGGGCGGGCGCAAGCGTAAGGCGCAGTATCCCTTCGCGATGCGTGTTCTGCACGAGCGGGTAGAAGACGGTGTTCCCCTCCGCATCGCGAACCCCGATAAGCGAAAGTTCGCGCTCAAAGTTTACAAACCCCTCCAAAATGAGCGGAACGCCCTGCAACCGCTCCCACGCCGCCCAAACCTCCTCCATAGAGCGTAGAACCGCCTGCCCCTTCCCATCGTAGCCGAGTCTTCGCGTTTTGAGAACCGCGGGAAGCCCCAGTTCGCTGACCGCGCTCTCCAAGTCCTTAAGCGTATCCACTCTGCGGAACGGCGCAACCTCCATACCCTGCTGAACGAAAAGCGTCTTCTCGCTCAGGCGGTCTTGCGCCACCTCCAGCGCGTTGGCGGAGGGAAAAAGGCGCGTTCGCAACTGCAAAAACGCCGCCGCCTTCGCAGGGACGTTCTCAAACTCGTAGGTTATCACATCACAGCCCTCCGCGAGGCGCGTCAAGCCGTCGATGTCGTCGTAGGGAGCGACAATCTGTTCGCAAAACTGCCCTGCGGGACTGTCGGGAACGGGGTCAAGAAAGCGAAACTGAATATCTAAGGGGATGCCCGCCAGAGCCATCATGCGCCCCAGTTGTCCCGCGCCGATAATGCCTACTTTCATAGCGCCTCTCTTGGGTCGGAGTTGTCCAGAACGGTCTGGGTTTGGTTGTTGCGAAAAGCGTGTAGCGCGGCGCGAAACTCAGGATACTTGTTGCCCAGAATGGAGGTCGCTAGTAGCGCGGCGTTGATAGCGCCCGCTCTCCCAATCGCAACTGTCGCGACGGGGATACCCGCCGGCATTTGAACGATGGAGAGGAGCGAGTCCATGCCTTTCAAAGCCTTCGACTCTACAGGCACGCCAATAACCGGAAGCGCCGTTTTCGCCGCCGCCATACCGGGGAGGTGCGCCGCCCCCCCCGCCCCCGCGATAATCACCTCTATCCCTCTCTCTTCCGCCGAACCCGCGTACTCGAACAATAAATCGGGGGTTCTGTGCGCGGAGACTACCTTGACCTCATACTGCACGCCAAGCGCGTCTAGCGTGTTCGCCGTGTTCTGCATGGTCTCCCAGTCCGACTTAGAACCCATTATCACTCCAACCAGCGGCTTGTTCGCCATTTCAAAATCCCTTCTGTGTTCTTAAAGCGCGTCTCGCCCCCAACCTCTCCCCCCACACTCCCCTTCGTGTAGGGAGAGATTTGAAGGAGGGGCGTATCGGCTATTTTTGCATATCCTAAACCTTGCCGTAGCAGACACGGTAAGAGTTCAGGGTTACGGGAACTTGGCGTTTAACCTCACCCAACCTCTTCTTCACAAAGGAGAGGAGTTCTTTTGGTTTGAGATTAGAAGCCTGTGCGATTGGTTCCAAGTTTGGGTCTTTTGCGCTTTTTTTTGCGCTTTTTCGCGTATTTCGCGGTTAATTCCCAAAAGAGTGAACTCTTACGCAGGCGCGAAGAGGGTTCCCGTAGGGCTTTTCTTAGGGTATACTTAAAAACCTTTGGAGAGGTGGCCGAGCGGTTGAAGGCACTTGTCTTGAAAACAAGCGACGCGCAAACGTCCGCAGGTTCGAATCCTGTCCTCTCCGTAAAACTCTCTTGTCTAACCTCAACCCCCTTGACCAGAAATGGTCAAGGGGGTTGAAAGTTTCTTGTCTTATTATACTCTAATGGTTCCGAGAATTGAGACGTGGAGAGCGATGTGCAGATAGGGCGTATGAAAACGGAGGCGAGGCGGGGAAATCGGGGTGACAGGACTCGAACCTGCGACGTCTTGCTCCCAAAGCAAGCACTCTACCAACTGAGCTACACCCCGAAACGAGACGCTCCCGCCCAATGAGACGGAAGCGTCCATTTTTTGTGACATGGGCAGTACTGGATTCGAACCAGTGA
>CAIJLM010000630.1 GCA_903821495.1 uncultured Chthonomonas sp.
GGCTAGGGGGTTAGGTCGTATTGCATAGCCTGAGGTGTTACGCTCCGCCTAGATATACCAACCAAAGACGTAGGCTACAAACCCCCAGAGAACAGGAGCTACTAACCCGCCCAGTATCAGTCCCAAAAAGAGCGGGACGGAGCGAAAATAGAGGCTACGCCCTCCGTAGCGCAGTATCAACCCCTTCACCATCCAGACGCTCATATAGGCGGGCCAGTTGTACTCCATGGTATAGCAGACCGAGAGCGCGTAACCGATAGGGTGAAAGGGAAAGCCTACAAAGGTATAACTCAACTTTGCAAGCGTAAGAGCGACGATACCGCCGGTCATCATACCTCCTACTTCGCTCCACACAGGTCCCTTCGGCGTAGTCACCCACTGCTGAATGCGAGATAGCGCCACAGCGGAGAACGCCTCTTTGTAGCCCCCCTCCTGCCACTGGTCTTCGCCCACCCGATACGCCCAGTGAAGCGACGCGAGAATACAGGTGACACACCCTACCACAAACGCGACCAACACCCACTTCCCGATACCGCGCATATCCGTATTCGTGGTCTGCGCTATCTTGAAGGTGGCGAGTTGGTGCGCCATCGGTTGCCCTCTATCCGTGCGGTTATACCAGTACATCAGCGAGAAGTTGGTCAGCGAACCGGGCTGATGCCCCATCGTGCCGATAGCCCGTGTAATCGTCGCTTGCGGGTCGAGAAAGAACAGTTCCAGAATTGGGGGTCCCACCTGCGCGTAGAGGCGCGTCATGGTGACGTTCAGCATCCAGAAAAAGGCGTAGAAGATAAGCGCCAGCCACCACGACATTCCGTTATAGACGCTGAATCCGTACAGAAAAAGCATTCCCCCCATAAAACAACGCGCCGCCGTTGCGTAGGAGGCAGGCTCCCCTGCATCCTCTAGCGTCACGCGCCTACTAAACGCGGCGCGTAGCACGCGCTGAAACTGCTTTCTCTCCGCCCACACCAACAGAAAGAAGAGGGCTATCCATGCTCCCGCCGCCTGTGAGCGCGTATAGGGAAAGCCCGCCGCGTCCCAACCCAACTCTCGCCACCCCATGCTGAACCCAAACACCTCCTCCATTTTGCGGAAGAGGTAGAAGAACCAGCCGCTAAACAGAATATCCATCGGAATAAAGTAGGAGATACCTAGATGAATAGGCTCCCACGTGAGTGTCATAGGGGAGAGGGCTTTCCAAGGGGCGGGCATAGCGTCCAGAATAGGGTTAGCCACAAAGCCCAGAGGCACGGATGGCACGGCGGGAAAGCGCTTATTTATCTGGTCAAGCGAAACGATGATAGTTGTGATGGCGAATCCCGTCCAGAACATTTTGCCAGAGACCGCCCCCCCGAAACCCGCCTCCTTGCACATCTCAATCGGGAGTTGGATACAGGGAAAGGCGAGGCGGTCTGATTCCGTCCAGCGGTGGCGCAGAATCACGTTCCAAGCCCACAACGTCACGCCTAACGCCACAAGCCAGAGCATCCACACGCTAATCGGGAGAACCCACGCTCTGAGCAGGTGAGACTGCCAGAAGTTGGTAGCCCCGTAGTAGTAAGGCTCCACCACGGAAGGGTCTTGCGGAACAAGCCACTGAGGAATAAAGGGACGGTAGCGTCCCGCCTCCAGGTTTTGCGAAGCGCGAAACGGGTAGACGAACATCGGAAAGAGTTGCATGAGTTGGTCTTGCGCCCCGATAGCGGCGGCTACCGTTGTAAGACCGTATATCACGGCGAACTCGGAGGGGCGCAGTACGTGGCGAGGCGCGTAGCGACGCAGGAGGGCGTTCAGTAACGACATCAGGAAGAGCCAGAAGATGGCGCCTGTGAGAAGCGTAAGAACGCTCTGATAGGGAAGCATCACATTGTGAGGAACAACTTTCGTAACCACCTGAAGCATACAGGCTTGCACCGCCCCGATAAGCCCCAAAGTAATGGCGCGGGCTGTGATAGGAACGGGCTGAACAGGCGTTTTTGGCGGCGTTGACGAGGTTTCCGCATTGGTAGGCATCGTTGTCTCCTAAAAATGTTGTCAATTCGACAAATTCATGCAGGAAAGCCCCCTGCCCTACTACAATTTTGAGAGGCGTGCAACGCACGTAAAACATCTCAGTGGCAAAGAGGCGCACACAATGAACGACAGAGAGAAATATCTGTACGATATTCAAGGCTATCTGGTCGTACCGAACTTTTTAACTTCCGAAGAGGTAGATAACCTCAACGAAGCCTTCGACGCAAACCGTGATAAAATGGGAGAAGACGGTAACTCCTTCATAGGTAACTCTACGACCCTAAAAGGGCGTAAGCGCGGACTCTATTCGGGAATGCTAGAGTGGGAAAAGCCCCACTGTCAGCCTTTCCGCGACCTGCTAGTTCATCAGAAATCCATCCCCTATCTCGATACCCTTATGGGGCGAGGTTGGCGCATGGATCACTCCCCCTTCGCTCTGTTTACCCATGCCGGAGCGGAAGGGCTTATCCTACACGGACCCGGACACGACTACTTTGGTTTGGCATCGTACCACTACCAGAACGGTAAGATGCGTACAGGAATGGTGGTCTTCCAGTTCCAGTTAGCGGACGTGAACGATGGCGACGGAGGCTTCTGCGCCATACCGGGAAGCCATAAGTCGAACTTCGCCTGTCCGCAAGATATTCTTGAGTGGGAGGCGAACCGAGACCTCGTTAAAAACATCTCCTGCAAAAAGGGCGACCTGCTGATATTCGATGAAGCCACCACCCACGGCACTCTGCCTTGGACGGCGGAACACGAGCGCCGCTCTCTACTCTACCGCTACTCGCCGCACTACCTGCACTATGCGGGCGGGTATCATCAGACGAGTTTCCCTGAGTGGGTGAGCGAACTGACCGACGCGCAACGCGCCGCTATGGAGCCTCCCTATCACTACAACCGCCTACTGATTGAGCCGGATGGGGTGACGGTGACTCGACACCCTAGCGCTGGAAGATAGATTTCAGTCAACTTAGGAATAGGAGTTCGCGTCTTAGGGCGCGAACTCCTTTTTTTTGATATGGCGAGACGTGCGATAGTTTTTGCCAGTCAGGCGCTAGCGCGGGTAAGAGTTCAGGGTTGGGCTTCTTCACATAACCCGCGTCCCCTTCCGCCCTCATCCTGTCCTTGTATGTTAGAATAAGTCTAGAGAACGCGTTCGTTTCCATAAACGCGCAC
>CAIJLM010000631.1 GCA_903821495.1 uncultured Chthonomonas sp.
CGTCTTTTCGGCGGCGCGTAGCCCTTCGATATGGGCGGGCATAGGGTGGGCGCGGTAGTTGCGGTTGAAGCCGTGCATGGGCGCGAACATAGCGAGGTCGGTTCTGCTCAGGTTCTGCATACCAAAAAGCATCGGCATAAGCCGCATGGGTCCCATGGAGCCGAGGTCGTGAGCGGGCGTTCCCAGCTCAGCGCGAAGCCGTGTGATGGAGAGTATCGCCATAAAGTAGAAGAGCAGAACCACCACAATGACCCACGTCGTCATGCCCGTCGCTTTGAAGAAGAGGGTGAGCGCGAGGAAACTTCCCGCAAAGCCTAGCGCGGCGAATCTATAGGAGGTAGGCTCGTCCTTATCCGTTCCATCGGAGCCGCGCCAAACGGACTGAATGGCTTGCCGCAGGGCTTTTCGCGCCGTGTATATCGTGAAGCAGGCGATAGCGAGGTATCCCCCGAACGACTGCTCGTAGATGAAGGGGAATCGCGGAATATCGGTGTAGCCGTAGGCGCTTGCGGCGATAGGCTGTAGCTTCCATATCCAGAAGAAGAACCAGCACGAGAAGAGAAAATCTAGCGGCAGGAGCATTCCCACGCCCACTATCCAGGGGAAGAAGCCGAGAGGAAGCCAGCCTATCGCGTTCCAAGGGGGACTCGTGATGAGTTGGTTGAGTGTCTGCCAGCGCGTGTAGGGCTCTGGTATGCTCGGAAAGAGGGTGTGTAGCCCGAACCATGTGTCTATTATCGCAGTGAGAGCGAAGGCGAACCAGAAGAGTTTATTTGTGAAGAGGGGGACGCGGGGCTGCACCAGTTCGAGCGGAAGTTGCGCGAGAGGGTAGGAGAGGCGCTCCCTATCCGTCCACTGCTTGCGAAACAGTACGTTGAGGCAGGCGCACCCGAAGGTTATCACCGTGAAGAAGCCCGTCCAGATAAGCGTCGGCTTTATCCAGACGCTGAGGTCGCGGGCGTTCCAGAGGCTTGCGTTCCCGACGTAGTACTTTTCGAGGGCGGCGGGGTCGCGCACCATGAGCCATGTCGGGATGTAGGGCGTGATTTCGGTGTTCCAGTGGTTCGCCGAGTTGCCGAATCGGAAGGGGTACGAGAGGATGGGGACAAGCACCTCCACCATATCGTGCGAAGCCATAACCGCCGCCATTAGCACAAAAAAGTAGGTGGTGAGCAGTTCCGCGGGGGTGAAACGCCATTTCGGTTTTATGCGCCCTATAACCCCGTTTAGCGCGATAAAGCAGAGTAGTATGAAGAGGACGTGCAGGTAGAGCGATATAGTGGTGGGTTGCCCGGCGTAGCGAATAGTCTCGACAGACATATTCCACCACGCTATTACGGGAGCCAGAACGATACCTAAAAAGACGGAGCGAAATGTAACGCCCTTTCGTTGCATCTTGGGGGCGCTTTGGGCGTTTGGCGACTCTTCTGGTTCGCGGGAAGGGATGTTTGAGGGTTGCAGAATACTCATGGAGGAAGCGGGGACTCCTTTACGGCAAACGGCGGGGTGGTCTATCTGTTGAGGCGTTATTGCTCTTTTCTATTGCGAATTCCTTCTCCTATCCCGTATTCCTCAACATCCTCATGCGCTTTCGCACCGCCTCTTTCGTTGCAGTACGCACGCCACGCGGATACCGCGCTAAGTCCACATATACCTTCTCCCCTGAGCCAACAGCCGCTACCTCCGCTTTGAGCGCGGAGATATAGACGCTACGCACCTCCGCGTCCACGTTCACCTTTGCGATACCCGCCCCGATAGCGGCGCGAAGCTGCTCTTCGCCTACGCCCGAACCGCCATGAAGCGCCAAAGGCAGTCCTGTTACCTGCGAGATTGCGCGGATGCGCGGGATGTCGAGTTCCGCCATTGGGAGCGGGCAACCGTGAATGGAGCCGATAGCGGGGGCGAGTATATCGATACCCGTTGCGCGGACGAAGAAGTCCGCCTGTTCTGGCGTGGTGAGCATTCCTTTGATAGCCTCCAGCGCCTCCTCCGGCGTAGCGTAGTCGCTCAGGAAGCCTATCAAGCCTAGCTCCGCCTCCACCGTCGCGCCAAACTCTTTCGCCCGCGCAACAACGGCGCGAGTGCGGGCGATGTTCTCTTCGAGGGGGAGTTTGGAGCCGTCGTACATCACGCTGGTAAAGCCCGATTCGAGGGCTTGATACGCCAACTCTTCGGTGAGGGAGTGGTCGAGGTGGAGAGCGACAGGGACGGAGACGCGCCCCGCGAGTTCTCTCGCGACGCAGGTAAGCGTAGGGAAGCCCCACGTCTCAATGACCTCTGACCAGAACTGTAGGATAACGGGAGTTCGCTCCTCCTCCGCTACCTCGATAATCGCCTGTATCTGGTCTATGGTGTAAGGCTCGAACCCTCCGACGGCGTATCCGCCCGCGAGCGCGTCGCGAAGTAGGTCGCCCGTGTTTACGAGAGGCAATAGAGTTCTCCTGTTCTAATATCACCCGATTTGGGGGAGATACCTACCGACAAATTCCTCAATCGTTCTGCTTGAATCTTTAATGGCGGCGGTTCAGCGTACAGCGGAGTTACCGCGCTTCGCCTACTTATGAGCCGCTACTATGAGTAGTATAGTCGATACACTGACTCAAGTCTACGTTTTGTCGCCGATTTTCTGGAAGAGAGTAGCGACTTAGGTTATTTGCTTCCATCAGGCGAACAATTCCCAAACCTCCGTTGACAACGGATTGGAAAGGGTGTATACTCAATACTGACGGTTTCACGAGTGAACAAGCGGACTGAAATAGGCGAAAGAGCGGTTGGACAGTTTCTTCTGGCAGGTCTTTGAATTGTTTCCGCTCCGGTTGGGTTTCGCGTGACATCGACTGATGTTTTGGTTCTCTTCTCACGATGAGGAGAGACACGGTCTTTAAGGAGTTTGAAACAAAATGGCAAAGCGCATCTATGTGGGGGGATTGCCCTACAGTACAAACGAAGGCGAGTTGGAGAACCTGTTCGCCGCATTCGGCACAGTGAACGAGACGAGCATCATCTCTGATCGCTATACGGGCCAGCCCAAGGGCTTTGGCTTCGTAGAGATGGAGAATGACGGCGAAGCGGAGAGCGCTATCAATAGCCTCAACGGTAGCCAACTGGGTGGGCGTACCCTCACAGTGAATGAAGCCAAACCCCGTGAAGCCCGCCCGGCTGGCGGCGGTGGCGGTGGCGGTGGTGGATTCCGCAGTGGCGGCGGCGGCGGCGGCGGAAGCCGTAGCGGTGGCGGCGGCTATGGCGGCGGCGGCGGTAGCGACCGACGCGGCGGCAGTAGCAGCGGCGGCGGCGGCAATCGCTGGTAACCTAAGTCAGCATCTCGGTTTACAAGGGAGGCGGAGTTTTCTCCGCCTCCCTCTATTTTTGCCCTCCTTACCCCAAACTTCTGGTATCCTATTAGGTATCAATTATTCTACAGGCTCGACCTGTTCGTTAGAGAGCGAGGTTATTTTGGACGCGAAACTACATATTGTATCTTTGGGAGGGAGCGGGGATATTGGCAAGAATATGCTTGCCTTCTGCTATAACGAAACCATCATCGTGGTAGACTGCGGCGTTATGTTTCCAACCGAGGAGCATCCGGGCGTAGATTTAATTATTCCCGACATCACTTTCCTGCTAGAAAATAGAGAACACGTTAAGGCTATCTGCCTTACGCATGGACACGAAGACCACATCGGGGCGTTGCCTTTCGTATTGAAACAGCTTCCCGTGCCTCTCTTCGGAACCGCTCTCACGCTGGGTATGGTGCGCGAAAAACTGAAAGAGCATGGACTCCACAACTCTACCGAGTTCCACGTCTACCCTGAAGATGAGGTTGTGGACTTTGGCGACCTAGTGGTGGAGCCGATACAGGTGACGCACTCCCTGCCAGATACGGTCAGCCTCGCCATACACTCCCCAGTTGGCACGGTGGTGCATACGGGAGACTTCAAAATTGACCTCACCCCGATTGATAATAAGTACTTCGACACATCGCACTTCACCGCCCTAGGCGACGAGGGTGTGCGCCTCCTCATTTCCGATAGCGTGAACGCGGAGAAAAAGGGCTGGTCGCCCTCCGAGAAAACGCTTGTGCCGGTCTTTGACCGTTTCTTCCGCGAAGCGCCGGGGCGCGTGATTGTGGCGACGTTCGGCTCCAACCTGCATCGCGTTCAGACCGTTTTTAATCAGGCGAAAAAGCACAACCGCAAAGTGGCGGTCTTCGGGCGCAGTATGGTGCAGAACCTAGATACCGCTACCTCGCTGGGCATCGTTCGCATTCCCGACGATATTCGGATTCGCGTAGACGACCTTCATAAGTACGACAACAAAGACATCGTGATACTGACCACAGGGAGTCAGGGAGAGCCGCTTGCAGGCTTGACCCGCATGAGCCGAGACGAGAACTCGAAGGTTATCATTGAGCCGAGCGATACGGTCATCCTCTCCTCCACGCCTATTCCGGGCAACGAGGATATGGTTTGGCGCGTGGTCAACCGCATCTTCCGACGCGGAGCCACTGTTATCTACGACGCAATGCAGACGGTTCACGTCTCTGGGCACGGCTACCAAGAAGAGTTGAAGATGATGGTCAACCTAACCCGTCCCGACTACGTATGCCCCTATCACGGCGAACCGCGCCACTACAACGCCTACCGCAAAATCGCCCAAGAGATGGGCTATGCCCCTGACAAAATACTCACCTTCGACATCGGGCAGGTGCTGGAAGTAGACGCGGAGGGAGTGCGCCTTCTGGTCGAGACCGTTCCGCACGGGAGCGTGCTGGTGGATGGCATCTCTACCGACGGCGTGAGCGATGTGGTGTTGCGAGACCGCAAACACCTCGCGCAAGATGGCACGGTGGTGATTACGGTAGGAGTGGACAGAACGAACGGCGATATCGTCAGCCCCCCCGATATTCTCTCGCGGGGCTTCCTGCATCCCGAAGACAGCGCAGAGCTGTTTGTTGTCGCCTGTGAGCGCGTGACGCAAGCCCTAGAAGAGTTGAGCGGGGCGGAACGCTCCGACATCGATACTATGCGTATCGTGGTGCATGACGCGGTCTCTCGCTATCTCCGCAAAAAAACGAACCGCCGCCCTGTGATTATTCCGGTCATTTCGGAGATTTAGAGGGCGTGTTGGAGGTAAAACTATGTTCGCGCTATGGTGCGCCTGTCTCGTCCTACTAGGGCGACCTCAAGAGAAGATACACATCACTGTCGGCGCGCCGCGCCGCATTGTCACGGATTCGGGGAATGGCGGCTATCAAGCCTTCCCTGACCTCTGCCGCCTCAAAAATGGCGACCTGATGTGCATCTTCTATGCGGGATACACGCATATCTCGTTCCCTTCGCCAGAGCATCCTAAAGGGGGCGCGATTGGCGCGATACTCTCGAAAGACGAGGGCGAGACATGGAGCGAACCCCGCATCCTGTTCGATTCTCCCGCCGACGATAGAGACCCCTCCATCTGCTGTCTCCCCGACGGAACTCTCCTCTGCAACTACTTCAACTACGACAAAAATCAGGCGATAGAGGTCTGCCTGATTCGCTCTACCGATAACGGCGAGACATGGAGCGAGCCGGAGGTGGTCGCCCCCTCTTTCGCAACCTCCACTCCCATTCGCCGCCTGCGTTCCGGTAGGCTGGTCATGCCCGTCTACACGGTAGACGGAAACGGGAAACGCGCCTACGCCGCGGTGATTCTCTCGGACGATAAGGGGAGAACGTGGAGCAGTCCGCATCCCATCGGATTGAAAGCGGAAAAAATCATTGATGAGACCGACATCTATGAGCGCAAAGACGGAACTCTCCTCGCTGTCTGCCGCGAAGTGATGGTCGGCTCAGTATCGAAGGACGGCGGCAAACACTGGAGCGAGGTCTACCCGCTCGGCTTCGTCGGTCACTGCCCCTACCTACTGATGACGAAGCAGGGCGTACTGCTGATGGGGCATCGCGTTCCCCAGACCTCCCTGCACTACAGCGTTGACGAGGGCAGGACGTGGCAGGGTTCCGTTCTGATAGATAACTTCATCGGGGCGTATCCGAGCATGGTCAACCTGAAAGATGGTAGCGTTCTCTGCGTCTACTATGAGGAGGGCGCCCACTCCGCCATTCGCGCCGTGAAACTCCGCGTGGAGCGTCTCGCTACGCCCTGACGCTTCCAAATCCTCCCGCTCTCTGCCTCCTTACAGGCATACCACAATGAACAAACAATATTCCAAATACACCTTCAAAGGGCATGGCAACGCGATAACTAGCCTCGCCTTCTCGCCAGACGGCAAGAGGTTGGTCAGCTCTGGATACGATGAACGAACCATTCTCTGGGATGTGGAAACGGCGAAAGTATTGAACGTTCTTCCATTTGGCTGGCAAGAACAAGGTCGCCTCTCCCCAGACGCAAGCAGAATCGCCACGGCAAAAGGGGTATGGGATGTCGCTACGGGCGAAGTTATCCGACGGCATCGTAGGTGGGGAATTTTAGCCTGTTCGCCGGATGGAAGGCTTCTTGTGAGTTGCAAGCGTACATGGAACCCTGAAACCTGCGATGAAATGCTCAAAGAGATAGCCATTTTTGATAGCCAGACAGGGCGTAAAAAGCACACAATAATGGATGGCTCTGCACCGTTCTCCGTGCAACTCGAAAAGTCATTCGTATTCTCGCAACATGGCGCGTATCTAGCGTTTCTAAAAGAAGCCCCTCCCCAAATGGAAATCAAAGAGGGTAGAAGAACCTCTATTATCGGCGATAAAACGGTCTGTGTTTACGAACTCAAGACAAAAAGTCTTGTAGAGATGAGCCGCTCGGTATCTTACGCAGAACTCTTATGGA
>CAIJLM010000632.1 GCA_903821495.1 uncultured Chthonomonas sp.
CCTCATCCTGTCCTTCAGACATCCTTCTCCCGATTCGGGAGAAAGACCTGACCTATAGGCTTGGCTGTATCGCGATTCGATGCATTTGGAACTAACGGCTTTACATACCCCAATGAAGCCCCTCACAAAGGGGAGACTTGGGATGCTCCCGTTCTCCTCCGACTTTTGAGAGGTGCAGAAGCCTTTGAATACCGTGCATTCGCCCCTCCCTTACGAAGGGGAGAGGTTGGAATGGGTGCAGGAGTTACTTTTACGAAAGGATATTACAGATGACTACTGAAATTGAGCGCGTTTCTGAGCAGAGAGAGCGAAACCCGGAGGCGTTTGACTTTAGCGATATTGCCTTGCCTACGCTGAAAGCGGAGCCGAGAGCCTCGCTGGAGGTGATGCTAGGGGGCTTTATGGAGGAGGTCGCTACGAGTGAAGGCGTGTTCTATGTGCGTCCGCCGAAGCTACGCGAACAGAAGGAGTTGCTTCGCGTGAAGCGGGAGTTGGACACGATTCCGGTGGATAGCCCCGACGCGGATGAGCGTTTTCTGGACGCGCTTATCGCTCTGGCGCAGTGCGTTTTGTACGTGCGCTCGGCGGACGAGACTCGACGCGCTACTACGGATGAGATAGCCGCCGCCTTCTCTGCGATGGAGGTGCAGGAGGTGGTGGCGCGGGCGACGGGCTGGAAGGCGCAGGAGGGTGAGCAGAGCCACCCCCCAATTTTGTAGAGCCGGACTGGGAGACTCTATTTTGGCATATCGCAGAGCGGACGGGCTGGACTTATGACCAGATTGCGGAGTTGACCTTCTTGCAGATGGAGGCGACTCTGCGTCAGATGAACCGCTACCCGGTGCGCGGGGTTATGCTGATGGAGCCGAAAGGATAGAAACGATGGCGGGAACAGTCTCATTAGGCGCAATACAAGCCGAAATCGGTTTGGATTTGCTGGATTTGCGAAGCGGCGTGGGCGATGCAAAGCGTATTTTGCAGGATTTTGGCGCGGATGTGAGCGCGTCTGTTACGCAGATTGGTTCGCAGATGTCGGCGGGCTTGGAGCGTAGCGTTCAGGAGAGCCTTGCAAAAACAGCGCGACAGATGTCGCAAGGAATGAAGGCGACGGTGCAACAGGCGAAGGAGTCTATTTTCGCGATGACGCACGAGAGCGGGGAGTCGCAACGCTTGAAAATACTCTCCCGCTACGAAAGAGATGTGGCGGGGGGAACGCCGTCTGATATGGCGGCGCAACGTCGTGATTTGAGCCTCTCCGCGCTTGAAGATAGGGAGCGGTTGAGCCTCCAAAAAATGAGCGATACGCGCTCAAAACTGGGCATGAACTCTTTTGAAAGGGAGAAATTGACCGCGCAACGCGACTGGGAGCGGACTTTTCGAGAGTCCTCCGACCCTAGTATGCGTAGCGAAGCCTCCCTGCTCTTTCAGGAGAGGATTGAGGATATTCTCGCCCGTCAGAGGGAACAGGCGAATCGTTCGCTTGCGCCGAGTATGGCGCGGATGGACAGCGCGTTGGGGCAGGGCTTCGGCGCGATATTCAACCCGTTTAATGAGGGTAACAGGCAGCAGGCTCTTGGGCTAGTGAGCGGGGGGCTTGGGGAGATGTACGACGCGCAACAACAGCGGAAAGCGCGAGAAGAGGCGAGCGAAAAAGAGCAGTCTGAGATAGAGAAGGTTCGCAAGTTCGAGTATCGGACGGGTCAACTTTCGCTGGAGGAGTATCGGGGGTTTCTGGGAGAGCGTCTGCACTCGTTACAGGAGTATTCGCCCGAATGGCGGCGAGTGTATGAGCAGATGTATAAGTTGGACGGAGAGAGCCAGAAAAAGTTGGAGGGGCAGTTCCGCCAACAGGGGCGCGACGGCGCGGATTCGATGGCGCAGGGCGTGAATGTGGGCAGTCCGCTAGTGCGTAACGCGCTGTCCGCCCTGACGGATGCGAGCCTTTCGGTGATGGGCAGGAGTTTGCAGAAGGGCGTTAAGGGGGTTTTTGGTCAGGTGATAGTACACACCTTGACGAATCTTTTGGCGGACGTTCTGGATAACGCGATAGCCTCTATCTTTCGCAAGAAGAGTCAACCGACGGAGAAAAAAGGGTTTCTTGGCGGGCTACTCGGCACGGCGTTCAACTTTGTGGGGGGCTTTTTCGGGTTTGATGACGCGGCGAACGATGGTCAGGCAAGGGGTTGGGGGTGGGACTTTGCGAAGCATTTCAGCCGGGGAGTCGACTCGTATCAGGGGCGAACGGGCGGGGCTTCGTCTGCGCCTGCGAGTGGCGCGTCCTCCTATAATGTGACGGTTCATCTGAACTATACGGGTAGCGGAAAGGAGGCGGACTATCGCGAAATGGGGCGACAACTTGCGTGGGAGACCGCGAAGGCGTTGAAAAGGAGTAGATAAAGCGCCCCTCATCCTGTCCTGCGGGCATCCTTCTCCCGATTCGGGAGAAGGACTTGACCTATAGGCGGGTTTGGTGGATACGGCTTAACCTCTCCCCGATGCGGGTAGGGCGAATGCAACCCCTCTCCAACCTCTCCCCGAAACGGAGAGAGGCGAATGCCGATGATGGAAGGCTTTACTGTACCCGCCCTCATCCTGTCCTTCGGACATCCTTCTCCCGATTCGGGAGAAAGACCTGACCTATAGGCGGGTTTGTTTAGCGATTCGATGTGTTGGCGCTAAAGGCTTTACACACTCTTTTAAGCGCTTGTGAAGGGCGAGAGGGGGCGGGCGTAAGGTTGAGCCAGTGAAGTAGCGATAGTGTGTTTTTGACAGATGAAAAGGAGCGGATAACAGCATGGCTTATGCACTCAAGTTCGGTTCGTATACGCTACCCCCGACCTTCTCTCCTACGCAGGAGCCTGCAAGCGCGGTGGTTCCTCTCAGCAAGTTGCCGGGGGGCGCGGGAAGCAGGGCGAGCGGGAGGTCTTTGACGGGGAAGACGATACAGGTGGAGGGGGGCTTGGTTCGCACGGCGGCTAGTCCTCTCCGCGACCAGATTGATACGCTGAAGGCGGCGTTACAGGGTTCGCAAGCGCTCTATTTTGAGGACGACCGCTACTGGAAGGACGCGCAACTGCGCGATTTTGAGGCGCGGTATGAGGGCGCGGGCTTTGACCGCCTAGCGCGTATTACGCTTGGCTTTGTGACGGGCGACCCGTATCAGTATAGCGCGACTCTTACGACTTCCGATACGGCGATAACGGCTTCGGGGCAGAGCGTGAGCGTGACGAATAGCGGTAATGCGCCGGCGGCTCCTAAGTTTGTTTTGACGGTGGGGGGAAGCGGCGCGGTTACTCTCAATATGACGCTTGCGAACGCGACGACGGGCGAAAGTTGCACGCTGATAGGCGCGGTAACTGGGGGCGACGTGTTGACGATTGATACGCTTGCGGAGGATGTTTTGAGAGGGACGAGCGGGGCGATAGCCCTGTTCGACGGGGTGTTTCCATCGCTTGCGGCGGGCGCGAACAGTCTCACGCTTACCTATTCGAGCGGCAGCGTGACCGCCCTCGCGCTGAACTTTCGAGCGAGGTGGCACTAGGGGGGAGTGCCGAGGGCGGAAGGCTTTACGGTTTCGCAAAAGTCAACGGAGAGCGAGAGCATTGGAAGTCTCCCCTTTGTGAAG
>CAIJLM010000633.1 GCA_903821495.1 uncultured Chthonomonas sp.
CGCTATCGCCGGTGTTGTCGTCGTTGAAATAGCGTTCACTATATAGTCTTGATGCTTCTGAACGATAAGCTCTTCGCGAATAGTCTGTAGGTCTTCGCTCTGAACGCTAGAGGCGGGGCGGGCGCGCTCTTCCGCCCACTGCCGCAAGCCCTCGATGCGCTCTTGCATGGTCATGGCGAGCGGGACGGTGTTGCGTACCGCCTTTAGGATAGAGTCGGTGGTAAGCGGCTTGTCGTCGTCGAAAGAGTCGTACAGCGCGTCTACTACCGCCGCCTCAATCTCCGCCCCTGAAAATCCCGGAGTCGCTTTCGCTAGGCGGTTGAGGTCAAAATCTTCCAGTTTGCGTTTTCGCTTTACGATATGGATTTTGAATATCTGTTCGCGTTCGCCTTCGGAGGGCAGGTCGATAAAGAAAATCTCATCGAAGCGCCCTTTACGCAGGAGTTCCGGCGGGAGCATGGTGACATCGTTCGAGGTAGCGACGACGAACGCGGGGGCTTTCTTGTCCTGCATCCATGTCAGGAAGGTTCCAAAGACGCGAGAGGTGGTTCCGCCATCCGACATCCCTGAACTCTGCGTACCGGAGAAGCCCTTTTCCAGTTCGTCTAGCCAGAGAATACAGGGGGAGACGGACTCGGCGACTCGTATCGCTTTTCTCATGTTCTCTTCCGAAGAGCCTACGATACCTGCGAAGATACGCCCCACATCAAGGCGCAGTAGAGGAAGCCGCCATAGGGAGCCAATCGCTTTGGCGGAGAGGCTCTTTCCGCAACCCTGAACGCCGAGTAGCAGTATTCCACGCGGAGAGGGGAGACCGAATTCGCGGGCTTTCTCAGTGAAAGCGACGGTGCGCTTCTCCATCCAGCCTTTGAGAAGGTCAAGCCCGCCTACATCGCCAATCCCTTCGCTAAAGGGGTAGTACTCCAGAATGCCGGATTTGCGAATTATCTGCTCTTTTTCGCCAAGAATTACGTCCACATCGAACTTCTGCTTTTCGACTAGCGACTTTGCCAGAACGTTCTCGGCTTCGTTCGCCGTAAGCCCTTGCGCCGCCTTGAGTATCATGTCTCGCTCAATGGGGCTGAGGTTCGTGTCTACATGGGGGTTGTCCTTTACCGCCTGCACAATGCCTTCCAGAATATGGTCGAGGTCGGCGAGGTCGGGTAAGCCGTAGTCCACCACGGTTACATCTTTTTCGAGTTCTTGTGGAAGGTTGAGCGTCGGCGCAAGAACAATGAGAGTCTTATAACTGGTTTTGAGGGCGGCGGTAAGGTCGCGGAGGCGGCGCGTAACCGTCACATCCTTAATAAAGGCGTGATAGTCTTTAAGGACGAAAAGGGCTTGTTCGCGGGAATCCATGACGAAATCCAGCGCCGCGAGCGGGTCGCGGGTCGCGTTATCACGGGAGTTTGGGTTTAACACCATTCCTTGCGTGATAGACCAGAAAAATATCTTCTTACCGCGACTCTGCGCGATATTGCGTAGCGCGTCTTCGACCCGCTTCTCTTCCCATGACACAATATAAATCAGGGGGTAGCGGGCGCGTATAAGCGTCTCTAATTCCTTGTCAACGTCCGATGAAGGCACGGCGAAATCCTCCCGGTAAGATGGCGAAATGATAGTATCAGCGCCTCTATTATAGGGCGAAGCGGGGCGCTTTGTCAACGCAAAATTAGCCGCTCAACGCGAGAGCGGCGCTGAATCGCGTTCAAATCCGAAATGAGGTAGGAGATTCGGCGCGTTTGTCGTATATGTCCTTAACGAAACGACCTAAATGAGGAGAATACGGATAATGAGCCAACATCCGCCGCGAGTCACTCGGCGACAACTTTTACAGGGCGCGGGCGCTAGTCTTATCGCCCTGCCGACTATAGTGCCTGTGTCTGCGCTCGGGCGCAACGGTCACGCGCCGCCCAGCGAGAGGGTCTCTGTCGGGTTTATAGGAACTGGCAAGATGGCGCACGACTTTCACTTGCCTACACTCATGCACTTCGCAGATGTGCAAGCCCTCGCCGTCTGCGATGTCGATTCCAATCGCCGCAAGCACGCCAAGCGGATTCTTGAGGCGGCGTATGAGGCGGAGAACAGGGCGACGCAGAAGGTTGACGAGTACAACGATTTTCGCGAACTGTTGGCGCGTAAAGATATTGACGCGGTAGTTATCGCTACGCCGGAACACTGGCACGCCATCCCAATAATTGAGGCGTGTAAGGCGGGTAAAGATGTCTATTGCGAGAAGCCTATGACCCTCACTCTCGCCGAGTCCGTGCGGTGTATTCAGGCGGTTCGTAAGCACAAGCGCGTAATGCAGACAGGCAGTCAGCAACGCTCAAATGTGTTTGGCGACTTCCGCGAGGCGGCGGAGTTTATTAGAAGCGGACGCATCGGGCAGGTGAAGAGCGTGACGGTAGGGGTTGGCGCGCCCAGTAAGTGGTGCGACCTGCCGGAAGAGGCGGAGGAGCCGGGACTCGATTGGGAGTTATGGCTTGGCGCGGCTCCAAAACGGGGCTACAGTTCCGTTCTCGCTCCGCGTGGAGTGCATAATCACTTTCCGGCATGGCGTTCGTATCGAGAGTACTCCGGCGGCTCTCACGCCGATATGGGGGCGCATCACTACGACATCGCGCAGTGGTGCTTGGATATGGACAAGTCGGGACCTGTTGAGATTATTCCACCGGAAGACCCCAAAGCCGAGACCGGCGTGAAGTTTATCTATGCGAATGGCATTGAGATGACGCACGGCGGGGAGAGCGGCTGTACGTTTACGGGGACAAAGGGGACGCTCTACATAGACAGGGGCGTTTTGAAGAGTAGCCCCGAAGACCTCATCAAAGAGCCGTTGAGCGATAAGGAGGTTCACCTGTTTAAGTCGCCGGGGCATCATAGAAACTGGATAGACTGTATCCGTAGCCGTGAAAAGCCGATTTGTGATGTGGAAATCGGGGCGCGTTCGGTAGCCATTGTCCAACTCGGCAATCTCGCCTACTGGAACCATAGGAGCCTAAAGTGGAACCCTGACAAGTGGCGCTTTGTGGGCGACAAAGAGGCGAACGGCTGGATGGATAGAGAGCGGCGTGAAGCGTGGCTCTTGCCGAAGGCGTAGCGTGGTACAATGAAGATGTGCAGGTAATAAACTGGATTGGCAAGAGAGGAAACGATGAAATATATCCTTCTGGTTCCTGATGGAGCCGCTGACGAACCCATTGACGAACTGGACGGCAAAACGCCTATGGAGGTCGCCCGCACTCCTAATCTTGACCGTTTGGCGGAAAAGGGAGTGGTTGGCGCGGTGCAGGTTACGCCTCGCGATATGTATCCGGGAAGCGATGCCGCAAACATGGCGCTACTTGGTTATGACCCCGTGCGTTACTATACGGGGCGGGGACCTATAGAAGCC
>CAIJLM010000634.1 GCA_903821495.1 uncultured Chthonomonas sp.
ACAGTCCAGGAACTGTTATCCTATCGCTTCGCGCCAGAGCCCTTTGTACCCAAAAAGAGGCGAGGGAGAAAGCCTAAATACAGGGACGACAAATTACAAGGAGCAAACAACATTGTCACCAACTAATGTTGCCCTACCTCTCTCAATGGAGCGCCTCCAAGTAGGAAAATCGTCTTTTTGCACCTTACTCACTGCGCCCTCTCGCAGAACGCAACTCTATTGAGAGAAACACGCCCTACTTCCGTTCGCCCTCGTAGTAGACCCATCGGGGGGCGAGTTTCAGTTGCACGGCGGTGAGAACCAGAATCAGCAGAAACAGAATCCATGCCAACGCGGAGGCGTATCCCATCTTGAAGTACTGGAAGGCGTTCTTAAAGAGGTAGTATACGGGTACGAGCAGGCTATCTACGGGTCCAATGGGGGCGCTAGGGTCGCCGCCCGCAAGCACGTACACTCGCTCAAACTCCTGTAATGCGCCAATCGTCCCCATAATGAGGTTGAAGAAAATGTAGGGCGAGAGCATGGGGAGAGTCACGTTTCGGAACTTCGCGAGCCAGCCCGCTCCATCCAAGTCCGCCGCCTCGTAGAGTTGCGGAGATATGCCCTGCAACCCAGCGAGCCACAGTATCATCCCCGACCCCGCGCCCCACAGCCCTTGTAAAATTAAGCCCGGCTTCGCCCATTCCGCCGCCCCGAACCAGCCCGGCGCGCCCCAACCGAACCACTGCCCTAACGTCGCTTTCCATGCGGAGTTAAGCAGTCCGCGATTCGGGTCGCCGTTGAGTATCCACGTCCATAGAAGGGCGCTCGCAACCACGGGAACGATGGAGGGCATATAGAAGAAGGTGCGGTAGAAACTCATACCCTTAACTTTGGAGTTGAGTAGCATCGCTACCGCAAGGCTCGTTGTGATACCTAGCGGTATGCCTATAGCGGCGATATAGAGGGCGTTTTTGAGGGAGGTTTTGAGGTAGTAACTGTCTCGCCCAAGCAGGTCAGAGAAGTTACTTAGCCCCACATATTTCGGCGGGTGCAGAACATCGTACTGACAAAAGCTGAGGAAGAGGCTAACGAGAATGGGGCCTGCCGTCAACACAATAAAACCGATAAGCCAGGGAGCCACAAAGAAGTAACCCGCGACGGCTTCATCCCGGGAGTTTCGGCGCAAGCGAGAGACGCGAATCGCCATACCAACGATTAAGCCTATCAGAATAACTCCTGCAATCGCGCCGAGCGTTACGCCGATGCGCGGGTCTAGCGGCTTGAACTTCTCGCTATCGAACACCATGTCCAGTTCGCGTTGCACTACCTTGCTACCTTCGTCAAGAGCCTGCTGCGGGGACATTCCCGTTGTGGTATGATGGGTCGCGTTATCGAAGGCGCGAACGTGTTCATCCCAGAGACGTTGCCCTACAAAGGTGACAGGGCGAAACCGTGCATGGTTCATCAGGTCGTTGAAGGTGTTCATCGCTGTGCGAAGGCGTGGAGATTCAGGCGAGAATTTGGCAAAAACCGCCTCGTTACAACGTATATTCGCCCAGATAAACGGCACGAAGGCGCGGTCTTTGGTAAGATTGTAGGCTTTTTGCGCCGCCGAGTCAATCAGTGTCGCTTCGGGACTGACCATCCACTTCATAAACTCCCACGCCTCGTCAGGGTGTTTCGCGCCTTTTGGCATGGCGAGGGAGAAACCTCCCGACCACGTTACATAGTCGTCGGGTACATCTTTGAAGCGCCCTTCACGTTTGAGGCGAGCGGCGGGAACGGGGGCGGGAGCCACTCCGAAATCGAGATCGGGCTTATAGCGGGCGATGTTATTAACCACCCAGTTGCCATCTATCTTCATGCCAACTTTGCCCGTCAGGAAGGGGTCAAGTTCGTTCGCTTGAAAGCCGGACTGAAACGCGCTCACGTTGGTCACGCCGCCAAGCATATCGTAGATACGAGTCATATACTCCAACGCCTCTGCGTTGGGCTTATCGTTCATAATACAGGTTCGCCCATCGGGAGACATAAACGCGCCGTCGTTCGCCCATGAGTAGATGTAGAGGAAGCAGTTGCCGTAGTTGGGGATAAACCCGATGCGCTGATAGGAGCCATCCGCATTGGCGACAGTCAGTTTGGGGGCGAGATACTCCATCTCCTCCCACGTTTTTGGGGGGCGCGGCTCGCCTTTTTCGTCGAGCATTCCCTTCGCGGCGAAGACCTCTCTGTTTTGGCGGAAGACCTCTTTATTGTAGAAGAGGGCGCGGTCATCCGTAGTAAAAGGAATCGCATAGACCCCTTTTTTATTGGTGAGAGGGTTGGTATAGGTCGCTTCCGCCCAGCACGCATGAAAAAAGTCGGATTCACGAATACCGTCTGGTTTATCTTTATCCCGGGCGAGGTAGGTATCGAGAGGGATGAAGGTGTCGCGAGAAGCCCAGTCACCGATGGTAAAGCGGTCTTGGCGCACGACATCAGGCGGAACGTTGCCAACAATAGCGGTCATCAGCTTTTGAGGGTTCATGCCGCCCGCGCCCATCGAGAGGACGCTGACCTCTATGTTGGGATGGCGACGCTCAAACTCCTTAACACGGGCTTCTAGCCCCTTGCTCTCCTCGCCGTACTGCATACCCCATACAACGAGTTTTACCTTATCTGAATGCGTAGTTGGGGCTGAACAGCCGACCAAAGCCAGTAGCCCCACGCATAGTAGCCCCCATAGCCCTCTTATTGCGCCTCTTTGCAGTTGCACTAAACTCACTCCTCATCGGGTTTCGATTATTTCGTAAGTTGTATTTAGGCGCGGCGGGGCGTTTATCCTCCTTCTTCAAGTCCATCGGGAAAATCGCCCCGCCTGAGCGTCTTGTACACAGAACCGTTACGCTTTCAACTTCGCGAGAGCGTTTCTAATCTCCCAAAACGAAGACAAGTCTAGGGCGCATACTTGGACGGCGCGACATCCAGACTGAAAAACTCCAAAACATCGTCCAACCGCTCCGACTCTTGAGTGCAGAGCGTGGTTTGATGCTCCAACTTCTGTCGCGCTCCCTCAATAGATTTGCGGGTCTCCTCCATTTGCGCCTGTAGTATGGTAAGTTTTCGCTCTGAAAGCGAAACAAACTCTCCCGTCGTTTTGGAAAGATGCTCGGCATACGACGCGAGGGCGGCAAGTTTGCGAGAAGCGTCCGCGACGATATTTTGGGGGCTTGCGCCGATAGATTTGCCCATTGCGTCGATGGAGACTCGTATCGTTTGGCGCTTGACCTCTAAGGGTAAAGTTGGCGGTAGGGCGGAAAACATCTCCAAAATCTGCTCCGCTGTAAACGGGGCGGCGGGTATGTTCGTCGCCTGATAGATAGTCGCGAAGTTGGGGCTACCGTCCGCGTTCACAAAAGAGGGCGCGGCGGCGGGCGGAACCTCTATTTCGTTGAGATTGGGTCCCTGAACATCCCGCACTATCTGCTCCACCGTTTTGACAGGAGGAGGCGCGGCGGGCGCGGCTTTCGCCTCCGCTTCCAACTCTGCGAACATCTGGTCGGTAGCGGACTTTGCGGAGGGTTGCACTTGCGCCGCCCTACTCTCCTCTAAAACCTCTTCCGGCGGCAACTCCACCAGCAGACCCGCCGCCTTACGTAGCGTACTTCTTAAACTCACCTCTGTTCCCTTTCGTTAGGACGCGATGCTAGAGACCATCCGCTCATAAGGAGCCAACTCTTCCAGCGCAGAAGACATACTATCCGTGGCGACAACCACCTCCTCAATATCCGCGAGTATCTGCTCTGGCGAACGCGCCCGAATTTCGTCGTTGATAAGCCCGAAAGTGTCTTCAACGAGCCGTAACTGGTGGCTTATGTTCCCTAATATCTTTCCAATTTTGCCCGCAAACTCGGCGCGTCTACTGAGAATATCCATACGCATTGTAAGCGCTGCGCGATTAGATTCGTCTGTTTCCGTCGTTAATACCTGCTCAATGCCCTCACGCTCCTGCTTGTAGCGCGCCTGAATCTCTTCCGCTGTTCTCTGCCCCCACTGGTCGTCCCCGTCGGGGGCTGTATCCGCGCCGACACCCCACAACGGGCGGCGCGTAACCTCGTTGTCATTTTGACGCTTGCGGCGTGAACGGTTGGATATCGGCTCTTCTCCCTCAAAATTGAGGTCGAATGTATTTCCGACTACCTCCGTATGAAGGCGCTCTAGATAGGTTCTGAACTGCGCCTCCTTCTGCCCAAACAGCAGAAACTTCTCCATGAGATAGTCTAGTTTGCGTAGAACTTCAAGAAACCACCGCTTATCTTGTTGAGAGTGGTCGTCTATCTGCTTGCGCGTCTCCTCCAAGCGCCCAAAGCGCTCCTGTAAGTCGAGGCGCAAGGTAGGAACGATAGCCTCCTTGAGTTTTCTGCGCCGCTCCTCAATATCCGCATCAAACTGTCGCGCCAAACGCGCCGCATACCATTTCGAGTCCGGCACAATCAGCAGATACGCCGCCTCCATAACAAGCCCCGCCAACAAGGGAATTGGGCTTAAAAGCCCAAAAGACAACGCGACAGCCGTCACCATGCCTACCGCGTTGTGGCTCTCCTTAAATGCCGCGAGATAGCGATTCGCTTTGGACATAGTTCCTGATTACTTCCCGCTCTGCGAAACGCTGTCGGGAGATTCGCTTTCCGAGTGTTTGAGCAGACCGACGAGTACCTGACTCAACTTTACAAACTGGCTATCGTAGAGCAAGGACTGCGGGCGCGGACGCTCGAACGGCACTTGCAGGTCGTAGATAATACGCGCAGGACGCGAAGAGAACACGACGATACGGTTGGCGAGGAGCAACGCCTCCGATATATCGTGCGTCACGAATACCACTAAGTTCTTCTCGCCTTGCCACAGATGAAGGAGCATCTCCTGCATATCGGCGCGGGTCTGCGCGTCCAGCGCCCCGAAAGGCTCGTCCATCAGAACAATAGGCAGGCGCATGGCGAGGGTGCGGGCTATAGCGACGCGCTGTTGCATACCGCCAGAGAGTTGTCTGGGGTTTGCGTCTAGCCTATCTCCAAGACCGACTTTACGTAGGTACTCCGTCGCAATTTTGCGGCGTTCCACAGGCTCTATTCCGTGCGTTTTTAAGCCGAACTCTACATTCCCCAATACCGTCAGCCAAGGGAAGCAGGTGTACGCTTGCGGCACAGTGACGGACTGCGGGTCGGGACCCGATACCTGCTTGCCTAGCGCGTACACCTCGCCCTTATCGGGGGCGAGTAGCCCGGAAATCATCTGTAGTAGCGTGCTTTTACCGCAACCAGAGGGACCTAAAAACGCCACAAAATCCCCTTCCTCCTGATGCGGTATCAGAAGGCTAACATCCTCTACCGCAGGGGCGGGCTTCGTATTGGGCTGTATAGGAAACGCCTTGTGAACGTTTCGTATCTCGACAAAAGGCGTAGCAGTAGGTTTTTGTTCGTCCACGTAGTTGTTCACCAGTTCAAAAAGCGTCGCCGAATGGCGCGTAGCGCCCAGTCGGTGGAAGCGGAGATAACAGCGATAGCGATAACGCCCGCGAAAACTTCGTCGCTACGGTTTAGACGGCTGGCTATGCTTATGGTGTGTCCTAATCCCGAATTTGCGTTGACCCACTCTGCAAGGATGATATACGTCCACATCAGCCCATTGCAGACGATAATCGCATCCCAAATCTGAGGGAGAGCGCCGGGAAAAAGAACGCCGCGTATGAGTTGTAGCGGGCTTGCGCCGATGTCCGTCGCTACCGTAACGTAGGATTCCGGCACGTTTCGTATCGCGTTTTTGGTCATCAGTATCATATAAAAGATAGCGCCCAGAAACAGAAACACCGTCTTCGAGCGCTCTTCTATCCCGAACCAGAGGATTATCAGACCAATGAACGCGGTTGGCGGCACACTCTTGAAACCGTCTACGAACTTCCGTAAGAGCGCATCTATAACGGGAACGCTCCCCATAAGCACCCCGACAGGCACGCCTACCAGAATAGTATAGAACATGGCTTGCGCGATACGCCACAGACTCACCCAAATCGCGCCGGGCATCTCGCCCATCCGAAAGAGGTCTTGCGTTCCATGCACAATGTCCATCGGAGAGGGAAGGAATAGCCCCAGAACCAGCCGCTTCTCCGGGGCGTATTCGTAGGTGACGAGAAACCACGCTAAGAACGCAACGCCTAGCGCGACAAGGCTAAGGGTTGTGTCTGCACGACGCGAAAGAGCGCCCCGCGCCCCGATGAGGCGCTGTTTTTGATTGGACATGGTCTCGCTGTTTCCTACTGGTGTGTTACCACTACGTCTGTGCGACGGTTACGCGCTCGCCCCGTGTCTGTACTATTGTCGGCGACGGGCTTGGAGGGCCCATTTCCCTTCGCGGCGAGTTGGTTTCTGTCAATCCCTTTCGAGACCAGATAGTTGACTACCGCTTGCGCTCTTCGCTCGCTTAGGGCGGTGTTGCTGGCGGAAGAGCCTACGTTGTCTGTGTTGCCCTCTACGTGGAGGTAGCTGCTAGAGAACGACTTGGCAAGAGTAACCACTTGGTCGTCCAGAATACTCCGGGCGTTGCCGTCTAGTTCCGCCGACCCCGTTCCAAAAAGAATACGGACAGGCTTGGTAAGAACCGTTTGCGTAGGCTTGCTGGCTATCTCAGGCTTGACCACCTGCTTAGGCGGTTCCACAGGCGTTTGTTGGAAGAGCGTGCGAACGAACTGGTCGGTTTTCGCCTCTTCCGGCTTGAGTTGGTGCGAGATATAGCCGCGACGAAGCCACGCCTGTCCCGCTTGATTGAAGATACGGTCAAATTCGGGGGCGCTTCCGCTCAAGCCAAACATCTTCGTGTTATCGCTCAAATCGGCGAGTCGCACTTTGCTCAGCCCATCGCGAGTAGCCTCCTCGCCCGCCTGCTTGTAGGGCGCTTCGCTCTCCATAAGGAGTCGCACCGCCTTGTCTTTGTTTCGGTTCGCCTCCGTCGCCCCTTCGAGCCAACCAGACACAAACGCCTGCAATACGTCGGGATGCGCCTGTATGAAACTGTCTTGCGCCACCATAATATCGGCGATGAGGTTTGGCGCGAAGGCGGAACTTACGAGAACATGGCTGTCCGGTCTGCGCTTCACGGCTTCGCTGACAAAAGGCTCCCACACGACTGCGGCGGGAACGCGCTTTGTCACAAATGCGTCTCTCGCCGCCTCCTCCGAATCGCTGTTCACGAGGTCGGTAACGATACGCTTCTGCGCGTCGTCTGAGAGGCTGGAGTTGTTGATGTTGTACTCAAGTAGCCAGTGGCTCGGCGTAAACTCAACGAGGGCGATTCTCTTTCCGGCGAGGTCTTCAATTCGCTTTATCGAGTTATCAGCCACGATAGCGTCGCCGCCCTGACTCCAGTCTACCTGCATTATCGCTTTGGCTTTCAAACCGCCCTTTGCAAGGCTTACGCCATTGTTCGCCCAGTAGTCTACGGTTGACCATACGATGTCTACGCCATCGGGTCCCCCTTTGGCGAAGGCTTTATTGGCTTGGTCAGGGTCTTCAATATCTACAAACTCAACGAGCAGTTTATGGTTATTCCAGAAAATACACTCTTTGTTGGGTTTGAAGCCGCTGTTGGCGTACACGCCTCCCGCATATCCGGGCCAGTAGACCACGCCGACGCGCAACGGGCGACCTAGTAGCCCTTGGTCGCCGGAAACGCTATTGACAGAGCCTCCCGCCCCGCCTGCGCCGCGTTGACTCCATATCCGATACCCGCCAACCACAGCGCCTAGCACCAGTATGAAGATAATCAATTTTCCCATCGGTTTAATACGCATCTCTTGTCTCCTTGTACGAGCGAACTATCTAAGATACGAGTCATCTTAGCGAGAGGCTTCATTGTTTGCTTGCAGTGCGCTATTCTGCAAATAATTGTAGAATTCAGAGCAAGTGTTGCATAAACGCCGTCTGAACCTCGGCGAAATAGGCGAACCCGTCGAGTATCTGTTGTTTCACGGTAGCGAGCGGTTGCGTTCCGGCGTAGTAGCGCAGAGCGTCGTTCGCGCCCTGCATCGCGAACTGGAAATGGTCGGCTTCAACGGAGGTGTGTATCTTTATCCAGTGGTAAGCGGGGCGCGCTATGTCGCCAATAGCGACAGTATGGTTTTGGAGGTAGATTACAACATCGGGATATTTAGCTTGAAGGAATGCGTCCAGAATACGAAACTCCTCGTCCGCAAGAATCTCCGAACCTGCATGAAAACCGATGGCGCGGAGTAGAGCCGTCTCATCCAACTCATGATTTAGAGCGTAGCCGTCGCTTATGCGCTGAATGTCTTGAAGCATATCGGGAGTAGGCTGTATCAGGTCGTTCAGTGTCGCGCTATCTAGGCTGTAGAACTGCCCTAAGCCTTTGAGAGTGGCTTGCGCGAAAGTGCGGTGGGTGTCCCTGCGGGGTGTGGAGCGGTCATAAAACTCGTCTATGCAGGCGTAGAAGATGTCGGCGGCGACATGGGTAGCGCGGTCAGCGAGATTATGGATTGGCTCGTCAGGGTCGAGAAAAAGGTTCTGCCGCACTGCGATTTCGCCCGCCAGATTCGCTACCCCGCCCGCAAAAGGGGCGTTGAGGTAGATGTATCTCCCCATTACGCGAAGCAGGTCGTGGGAACTGCTTATCTGGGCGAGCGTGTTTGAGAATACGCGGTTCCCCTCATGCGCGGCAAGGGCGGGAGCGATGTCTTCGTGAACTATGGTTAGTTGCGTCATGTCGTGATTTCGCCTCCTTCTTGCAGACTATTCTCTTTCAACTCTACCGATTCCTGTAAAGCACACGGTTACAACGGGGAGTTTGCTACACATAGTTAATGCCGTACCAGAGAGTCGGCAAGGGCAAAATCGTTCGTAACACCTCTCCCAACGCGCCGCCAAGCCCCTGCAAGGCTGGCTCCCCCCCCGCCAATGTTCCAAAAACCATCCGCGTAGCGGTATCTCTATCCGTTGTAAACTCCTCCCCGCCTAATCCGAACCGATACGCCTCCCCCTCTTGCGAGAAGCGTAGTTGGGCGGTTCTCTCTACCCCTATCAACTCCTCAAAGCGAGGGCGCATTCGCTCCATCAGTTGTGGAAAGTTTACCAGAGCCACCGTGCCGGAGGCGCTACGAGGAGTCCCTTCCCACCCATTCGCTTCACATAGCGAGCGCAGTTGGCGGTCATGGCGCTGAACCTGAAAATGCAGATTTGTCAGGGAGTAGCGGCGCATGAGTTCAGGCAGGGCGGCAAGAATCGCGTGACGGTCTCCTGCGAACTCTACAAGGTTGCTTTCGCTCTGACCGCGCGGGTTTTTAGCGAAGATATAGCCTCGAAACTCCCCCCGCTCACGAATAACCCATAAGTCCAACGGGCTATTCATCGCCCACCTCGACTGCATTAGGTAGCGATAGTCGCTCGGATAACGCTGGAAGCGCACGGCTTCCGCACGATAACACTCCATGATAAGAGGCAGTTCCTCTTCCGTCAGGGGGGTTAGCGTCACCGTTTTCGACAACTCGGCTAGCGCTGGCGGTATCGTTTCAGGCGTTACGCTAAACACCCGGTCGTCTCCAATACGAAGGCAACCTCGCAAGCGATAGAGGTTTCTATCGCCGGAGACAATCATCACATCCACGCCCTCTTCATAAGCCTTGCGCCAAGCGTCGTCACAACAGAGGGTAGCCAACCCCAACTTACGAAAATCAGGGTGCGTACAGACCCCGCCAATACAGGCAGTTCGTATCCGACACCCGAATAGGTAGGCATCCTGCGCCTTCAAACCGACATGGCTAACACAGATTCCATCCTCTACACAGACCCGCAGGTTATCGTAGTTATCCGCGTTAAAAAGTTGGGGATACTGTTTCGCCATTACTGGCGGGTTCACTGCTTCTGGGCGAAACACCCTGTCCGTGAGAGTGTGGAGCGATTCTATCTCTTCGGGGCGTACCCCGCGAGGACCTTCCATTAAGGCGTTTCCTTTCTGAAGCGGCGCTTCCTCATACTTAACTCAATATCTCTTTCACGACGCGCCCGCTAATATCGGTCAGGCGGTAGTCGCGCCCCTGATAGCGGTAGGTGAGGCGTTCGTGGTCAATCCCCATCAGGTGAAGCATAGTGGCGTTCATATCATGTACATGAACGGGGTCTTTCACAATGTTGTAGCAGAAGTCGTCGGTCTCGCCGAGAACGGTTCCGCCCTTAACGCCAGCTCCCGCCATCCAGCGCGTAAAGCAACGCCCATGATGGTCGCGCCCGTAGTTGTCTACCGTAAGAGCGCCCTGCGTATAGGCGGTTCGCCCGAACTCTCCGCCCCATATTATCAGCGTATCCTCTAGCAGTCCGCGCTGTTTGAGGTCTTTCACAAGCGCGGCGGACGACTGGTCTACGTCGTAGCACTGCCCCTTAATCTGACGCGGCAAATCGCCATGTTGGTCCCAACCTCGGTGGAAAAGTTGTACAAAACGCACTCCGCGCTCCACCAACCGACGCGCTAGAACACAGTTCGCGGCGTAGGTTCCGGGCTTTTTCGCTTCGGGACCGTACATCTCGAAAGTGGAGGCTGGCTCTTTCGACAAATCCATCAAATCGGGGACGGAGGACTGCATACGATACGCCATCTCGTACTGCGCGATACGGGTATTGATTTCGGGGTCGCCATACTCCTTCACTGCGAAATGGTTTAACTCCGAAAGACCATCCAGCATTTTACGGCGAGAATCGGCGGGTATTCCTTGTGGGTTATTAAGATACAGCACAGGGTCGCCTGTCGAGCGTAGTTTCACGCCCTGATGCACCGACGGCAGAAACCCGCTCCCCCACAACCTATTGAACAGCGGTTGGTCGTTGCGGTTGCCTGTGCCTTGCGAGATTAGCACGACATACGCGGGGAAGTTGGAGTTCTCGCTACCCAGTCCATAGGAGAGCCACGAGCCGACGCTAGGTCGCCCCGGCTGTTGAGAGCCAGTCTGCGAGAATGTGACGGCGGGGTCGTGGTTGATGGCTTCTGTGTGCATGGATTTGATGATGGCAATCTCGTCCGCCACTGAGCCGATATGTGGTATCAGTTCGCTTAGGTAGGTTCCGCTCTTGCCCTGCGGGGTGAATTTGAAAGCGGTTGACGCAACTGGAAAGGCGGTCTGCCCAGAGGTCATACCCGTTATTCGTTGCCCCATACGAACCGATGCGGGTAACTCCATCCCACGGTACTGCTTCATCTGCGGCTTGTAGTCGAAAATATCTATATGCGAAGGAGCGCCCGACTGAAACAGGTAGATGACGCGCTTCACTTTGGGCGGAATATGGTACGCCTTGAGCGCCCCGTTCAAACCTGTAACAGCCTTTGTATCGGCGTGCGCTTCGCCCATAAGTAGCGAGGAGAGCGCAGCCACTCCAACCCCTTCGGCAGTACGCCCAAAGAGTTGGCGGCGCGTCATAAGCAGTTCGGCTTCTCGTATAGGATTCATAATTTCAAACTCCTTGGGGGCAACCCCTCCCTGTCCCTAGATTAGACTCATTGGGGATGAGGGAGCGATGAAATATGGAAGGCTTTGGTCAGGTACTTTCAGCGCCTGTCCCCTCCTCTTTAGTTACGGTTCAGCGTTTCGTCAAGATTCAGTAGCATACTCGCCACCATCGTCCACGCCGAAAGTTCCGTCATGTCCAGCTTTTCGTTGCGCTTCGACTCGCCCGTCGTGAGTAGTTTCTCCGCAAGTTTGCTATCGCTTCGGAAGAGAGTCATCTGGTTATTGAAGGCGCGAATCACGACCTGCATCTCTTGAGCCGTCGCGTATCGAGATAACAGAAGGCGATAGGCGAACTGTATCCGCTGTTTCGGAACGGTTCCCCCCTCTGTCATTAGCCGCTCCGCGAGTTTGCGCGAAGCCTCAACATACGTCGGGTCGTTCATCAGAACAAGCGCCTGTAGCGGCGTGTTCGTCACTGAGCGGCGCACGATACAGAACTCACGCTCCGGCGCATCAAACGTGGCGAGCGATGGCGGCGGGCAGGTGCGCTTCCAGAAGGTGTACATACCCCTTCTGTATAGGTCTTCCCCATGGTCTTGTACATAGGTCTGCGCGGAGAACCCTCCCCCGAAGCCAATCTCTTCCCACAGTCCTGCGGGGTGATACGGACGTACCGACTGTCCGCCGATTTTCGGGATAAGCAGTCCCGCCGATTGCAGGGAGATGTCGCGGATAAACTCGCCGGGCAGACGGTAACGCGCCCCACGCGCTAACAGGCGGTTTTCGGGGTCGTGGACGTACCCCTCTTTGGTGACATGGGAGGACTGCCGATAGGCGGATGAGGTGACGATAAGCCGCATGATATGCTTCACATCCCAGCCCAACTGAACAAATTCGGTAGCGAGCCAGTCGAGTAGTTCCGGGTGAGAAGGGCGTTCGCCCTGTATGCCGAAGTCCTCGGCGGTCTTAACGATACCCGTACCGAAAATCATCTGCCAGAAGTGATTGACTGCGACACGCGCCGTTAGCGGGTGGTTTGGTTGAATGAGCCACTGCGCCAGCCCCAAGCGGTTGGCGGGCGCGTTCGGCGCGGGAGCGGGTAGGAACGACGGCACGCCCGGAGTTACCTCTTCGGCGGGCTTATCGTACTCGCCGCGCATGAGGATATGCGTTTTGCGTGTTTTACCCGTCTCGTTCTCCTGCATGACCATCGTGGTCGGTATCGCTTCGTCCAACTCCTTCCGCTTCTTCTCTGAATTCGTGTAGTCAGAACTGATTTCCTTGTAGCCAGCGTCGTAGTTTTCGAGGTAGAACTTAGACAAAGAGGCTGTCTGCTCTGCATTACGCTTCTCTGGCGCGGTAGCGAGTACAGGTCGCACTGCGTCCAGCGTGACTAGCGAAATAACCTCTTCCGCGCTCAGTTCGCGCTGATAGAAGCGTAGTTCGTCAATTTTGCCCTTGAAAAAGGCGCTGTTGGGGCGGCGACCAATCAGAACAGGTTCGGGCGTAACGATAGTTCCTGTCAGGCTGTCGTGCGTGTAGTCCAGCCCCATTAACTTACCGTTTACGTAGACTTTTACGCCCGCCGCTTTACTCGAACCGTCGTAGGTAACAAAGACATGAGACCACTGCTTCATGGGAATGGGGGTCTCTTTAGTGTTCACTCGTATCGCGTTGGATTCCCATTTGTGGATAAGGTGAACGAATACGCGCCCCTCTTGCAGGTAGACATCCCAACCCTGCACACTGCCCGTTCCATCCATCCGCGAGATTGGAACCATCGCCTCATTGGTTTCAGGGTAGACCCAAGCCCCATAAGAGACTCTATCCTTGCGGTCAAACTGTAGCGTCGTCCCGAGGTCTACGTAGTTGGTTCCATCCAGTTTAATCGCCCTGCCTACCTTGCCCTCTTCCCATTTCGGAGAGCCTTTGAGCGTGGAAGCGATACGCTTACCTTGCGGCGCATCGTTCACGGTTCCCGCGCCTCCCTCAAAGTCGAAATAGGCGAAGAGTTGCGACGTGTTCGCGCCGGTTCGCGCTAGGGTTGGGGCGGTGGTTCGCTCCCACTCTGCAAGCGCGGGTTTCGCATCGGAGGCGCGTTTCTGTAACGATTCGCTGAGTTCTTTCACCTTCTGCGTGTACTGACCAAGCAGGGTCGTCTGCTCTTCGCTCGGCGCTTTCATAAAGGGAGCCGCGTTGCCCTTCGTACCATCTAGCCCCTGTTCGGGGATGTTGTTGAAGTAGGCGAAGAGGCGATAGTACTCCTTCTGCGTGAACGGGTCGTACTTGTGCGTGTGGCACTGCCCGCATCGTAGGCTCATCCCAAGAATCGCCGTCGAGAAGCAGTCCACTCGGTCTATAACATAAGCGGTCTGGTACTCTTCAGGTATCGCGCCGCCCTCGAAATTGATAGGATGGTTACGCGAAAAACCCGTCGCAATTTTCTGTTCTAGCGTGGGGTTTGGGAAAAGGTCTCCCGCTATCTGATAGGTGACAAATTTGTCATACGATAGGTTCTTGTTAAACGACTGAATAACCCACTCGCGCCACCGCCACATATCGCGGTGCGGGTCTATGTGGAAGCCATGCGTGTCGGCGTATCGCGCTAAATCGAGCCACTGCAAGGTCATGCGTTCGCCATAGTGCGGGTCGGCGAG
>CAIJLM010000635.1 GCA_903821495.1 uncultured Chthonomonas sp.
GCCCGGAGCTGCTCGCTTTTGGCCTTGAGGTCTGGGACGCTGTCGATCGCCTCAGCGCTGGTCCAAGCCTCGGAGGGGGTGCCGCCCCAGGACGTGTGCACCAAACCCACGGGAACCTTCAGTTTTTTACCGCCTATATAGGCAATCACGTTCACCGCGCCTGTGCGAAAGGCGATAAAGTGTCCGGTTTGAGAGATGAAGCCGCGCCCCTCTTCGGTTCCCCACACCACAGAAATATCGGCGCTTATCGGCATACCCGCTTCGTCCACAATATGAAATGTCTGTAAGTCGCCCAGTTTGAAACTGTTTCCCGTAGTTGGGTTAGGTTCGATATGGTAGGTTTCGACGGCGGGAACAGGCGCGGTATCGCCAAAAACGAGTAGCCCGTTTGCAAGATAACGCAACTTACCATCCGAGGGCGAATTGACCGTCGCGCCGCCAATGGTCATCGTGGTAGAGCCGCCGCCATCGAGGTTGATAGCGTTTTTTGCGCCCAGCCTCTTCATTATCTCCGCCATTTGAAATAGCGAAGCGCCCTGACTGACCGCCTGCCGCCCATCTACCGTTACCAGCATAAGCTTACCGTCTTCGGTCACGCCGACGGCGGTGCGAGGGTGCAACTTCTCCACAAATTCCGTAAGTTGGAACCTCTGCTCTTTCCAGTCTACCGCAACAACCCCATTCTGTACGAGCCAAGGTCCTCCGCCAATCGCCTGCTCCACCTCCTGCCATGTAGGGGTGAACATGGGGGCGCGAGGGTCGCGGGCGCGAGAAGCGAGTTGTCCTCTTTCGCCTAGTATGGAGTTAGAGAGGAGGTCGTAGCGAATGGTGACAGAATCTTTGACGTTACAGGCGGGGAGAAGCGGATTCCCCGCCTCCCCCACCCCGACAATCATCACGCAACCGGGCGGACACTGCGGCAGAGGCTCGCCCAACTCATACGGCGAAACGTAATCTATCTTACCTGTTAGCGGCTGAGAGGCTTTGAAGGGCAGGTTCGCCTCCTTAATACAGACGACGGTGGCTTTGCGCTCTGCGGTAAGTTTCCCTTGATAGGCGGGAGTCCATAGCACGACATCCCCCGCGTGAGGGTAGCGGTTAATACCCGTGAGGGTGATAGGGTCGCCTTTTTGCGGGTAGAACGCGCCCCATCCGAACAGTTTCCCCATACTCGCCTCCGCGCCGCGTAACCCCAAACAGACGCGGTAGTCCATCGGCTCGCTGAGGAGTTCGCCGTCACGAATAGCCAGCCCCAGCGGGTCGGCGGAGTAGGCGGCGAAGTCGCCGTTTATCGCGACAAGCGCGCCCTGCCTTGCCGCGATGTCGGGTAGAAGTTCGCGCCCTTTCGTCTCGCCCTCCAGGCTTATCACATCTCTCGCCTGCCCGTAACGCACTTTGACCCCCTTCTCTTTGAGGTCGATACGAATCTGGTTGATGATGAGCGGCTCAATTCCCAGACGTATCTCTTGAATGAAAGTAATTCCGGGGGCGAGTTGTTTCGTAGAGGTACGAATCTCCTGTTGCGCGGAGGCATTGATAGGGTATAGTAAACCCAATATAAGCAGGGTTAGCAGGGATGTTTTCACGGATAGTTGTGGCACGCTCATCGCTCCTTGATGTCGCTATCAGAGGCACTCTCCAGAGTTCGACACTCAATAAGGAAAGTCCTACCTGATTTTGATGGGAGTGGTTGGGAATCAAAGGGCGGAAGAGACACTCATAGAGTACAGGAACGAACCAAGCTCTTACAAAAGGGGGAACAATGCGAACTAATTTTTTCTGGTTGGCGGTAGCGGGCGTTGCGCTCGCTTTAGGCGGGACGGCGCAGGCGCAAGAGGCTACGCCTCCTCAGAGACCTACGCTTTCCGCAGAGGACGACCTTTTGGGGCTTGCCACCGAAAATGGCAACTACGCCCACTACTACTTTCTTCCCTCCGCCAACTACTTCAAAGATACGCTCTCCGTTTCAACGCTATTTTCGGGGAGCAACCTAACGCGGAGAGGAGAGTTCCCGCTACTCTACCAGTGGAAGGCAGGGTTGTCAGACAGTACCCCGCTACTACGCGGGAAGAGTAGTTCGTCGTTCATATTTCAACTCTCGGAGCAGGTGTATCGGCGGAGTTCGCTACTGATTACGGTCTATGGAACTTATGTGCGCGTGCTTGTGACTCCCGCAGACCGCTACGTGTTTGGGCTGACTGCGGATGTCGCGCTCTCCCCTAAGTGGACGTTTGGAGCGGGGCTGAACCGCAATCAAATCATTACGGCGAGCAGTACACGCGAGGCTATCCCTGTCAGTTTTAGCTTGACGAATCTGTATAGCTCAAAGCGCTATTTCGCCCTCAGCTACAGCCCTCACAATGTTATCAGCCGTAGCGATACCTTCACGCTTGGATGGGGAGTACGCTACGCAGGCGGCGTGATTAAGCCCTCCATCACGGCGCGAGGAAACCTTGGACTAGCGTTTCAGATACTGCTTTAGGGCGGCTGAATAGGGGTTACGCGGTAACAGACGTAACAGAGGACAGGGCGCTGTTCAAAACCTTCCCTATGTGGTATTTTGCATCGGGGTCTGTTTCGCGTTCCGCCGCTCTCTGAAGATGGGCTATATAGTTCTTCGCCCCTAGTTTTTTGAGCGAATAGGCGGCGCACTGCCGCATCTGCGGCGTGGCTCCCAGTTCCAAACACTCCACTACATCCGCCAGAACGCTCTCATCGCCCAAAACGCCCATAAGTACAATGGCGCACGAGCGGGTTTCAGGGTTGGCGTGGTTCTGATAGATATGTTGGAGTTGAGGTGTGAGTGCGCGAGAGCCTACCAGTTCCAACGCCCTTGTCGCTTCGTAGCGCACCATAGCGTCTTCGTTCATGAGCGCGTTCAACATATCGGAGAGGGAGTTGACATCCCTTAGCGCCCCTAAACTATAGAATATAGCGGCGTGAATCGAAGGTTCGATTGAAGTCTCAAGGGTGTCGCGGAGTTCTTGCAGAATACTGGTATCGTTCAACTTACCTAGCGCGCGAACCGAAGATACGCGCACTCTCAGCGCCGCGTCGTAGCGGAAGGAGTGCAGGAGGTCAGGGAGAGCGCCTATATCTCGAATAGAGCCGAGCGTCGTTGCAGAGCAGGAGCGAAACTCCTCGAATTCGTCCGTCCTAAGAGTTTGCAAAAGGTAAGGCAACGCAGGAGCGCCCATATAGGCTAAAAAAACAGGAAGCGCGGCGAGTAACCCAGGAACAGGCGCTTCCCTCAGCCTGTCAAAGATGAAGGGGAGGGTCTCGACGGCGCCGAGTTTGGAGAGGGACTGTATTGCGTTGACCTGAACTGCAACCTCGCTATCGCTCACGAAGGCTTGAAAGAGCGCGGGAATAGCGCGTTTGTCGCCCCGATTCCCCAACACGTTGGCGGACATGGCGCGTACCGTCCCATTTGTGTCGTTGTGCAGAGTTCTGAGCAGGTGGGGTAGCGCCTCCTCCGTCCGCGACGCGCCCAACGAAAGAACGGCGTAGTGTCGCGCTTTTTCGTACTCGCTCTCTTGCAGTTGATACACTAGATAGGTAATCTCTTCTGTGATAGCCGTTTCCATATTACGATTTTTTTCCTCCATAGCCAAATACCCTTTTTTGAGCGTAAAGGTTTCAGAATCTCGCCCTCTCCCGTTTGAATTGACTTACGGAGGCTTCAATTTGTGAATGAACACGCTATTGAAATCGTGCGTTATCCTCTTGAGTGCGCGAATGCCCTCCCGCAACCCCACGCGCTCATCGCGCTTCACCGCGCAACAGAACGCTCTAACCCTCATGAACGCTATCACGCTGATTTGCAACGGGACAAGCGCGGGGTGCGTTTCGCCCTGACGGAGATGTTTGGTCATCTCTCTGCGCCGCTAGAGCGTCTGGAGGAGGAGGTTCATTGGCAACGAGACGCGCTAGGAAAGCCCTTTGTGGTTTTCGAGGGCGAGGTTGCGGAGTGGGCGGAGGGCGCGGGCTTTGAGGCGCGATACCTCCACGTCTCGAACACGCACGACGGCAACCGCCAACTCTTATTGGCGGTCTACGCGCCGCACGTTGTAGGGGCTGGCGTGGACATCGTTCACCTGCCGCGCCTCTCGCGCTTGAGCCAAGACCGCGCCTACTTCGACCATTTCGCCCGAAAGTTCATGTCTGAAACGGAGAAAGCGCTCATTCAGCCCTACTTGGAGACGGAGGAGTTGGAGAGTCTACGCCTACGCATCGCCGCGCACTTCTCGCTGATGGAGTCGGCATCGAAAGCGTGCGGCACGGGCTTGAAGGTAGGGCTAGGGATGGGCAAGCCCAGTTCGCTTCCTATGCAGAGTCTGGGGGCGCGTCGCCTATCCCCTACGACAGAACTTCTTATTGAGGGGCAAGCCCTTAAACGCCTTGAAGCGTTGGGCGCGAATCGAACGTTCGGGGCGTGGGAAGCGCAGGGGGACTATCTAACGAGCGTCGTGTTGTTGATACGGAAGTAGCGAAGAGTGGAGTTATCTCAATATCTTGTGTTTGAGATTGGAAAGTTGAGCGCGTTATTCTAGGGCGGGTTGCATTGTGCATTTTTTTCGCGCCTTTTCGCGCTTTTCGCGGTTAATTCCCAAAAGAGTGAACTCTTACGGGGCTTTCAGCCCCTGACCCTAGAAGGTAGCGACTCAGATAAAATAGAGGGGCTTTCTTCATAATGAAGAAAGCCCCTCTATTATTTTGCGGGCTGGTTACAGACTCCGCTCAAAAAACGTCAAATAGTCTGACCAGCGTAGTCTTGGGCGCGGAAAAAATGCCCTGTTGTTCCATCGTCAAGCAAAGCGGGGACGAGAGCGCCGGGGAGAACGGACTCGACGGAGTTAGGAGCGTTGGGCCCACCCAAATCGGTACGAAGCCAGCCCGGGTCGAGCAAGTTGATCAGCACTCCCGCCTCTTTTAGATGGCGTGCAGTATCTGTAACAAACTTATCCACAGCGGCTTTGGATATTGAGTACGCAATCAACTCAGGTTGATCCTGGATACCCGACGTGACATTGACGATTCTTCCCCAGCCTCGCTCCGCCATTCCGGGAATAAGTCCATGACAGATACGGATAAGAGCGGTGACGTTGACCTCAAAGCTTTTGCGAAAGTCCTCCGCAGGCACGCTCTTCCAGTCACTTCGGTAGGGAGTCATGACGGCGGCATTGTTGTAGACAATATCGATGCCCGGCACAAGGGACAGCGCCGTCGCCAGCATGGCGTCCACCTGAGTCTGGTCAGATAACTCCGCCGCAACTTGATGCACCTGCACCCCCTTTGCCAATAACTCTGCGGCGAGCGCCTCGGTATGCGCTAGATTGCGGCTATGGAGGACTATGTTACAGCCATAATCAGCAAGACCGAGGCTGACCTGCCGACCAATTCCTCGGCTTGCGCCCGTTACTAACGCCCATTTACCAGCGATGTCTGCTTTGTTCACTTAGTTGAACCCCTTTCGGTAGGTATGCGTTTAATGTTCCAGCCGCCATTCGGTCAGCCAGAGAACTCTCTGAAAATCTTAGCGGGATGCGCTCTTAGGGAATAGCGATGCGCCCCGCCTTTCGCGCGGCGGATTCCATAAGGATGAAAAACGCCTGCCCCTCCGCTGAAATGCCGGGCTTGTCGAAATGAGGAGCGCCTGCGACGCCTTGAACAAACCCGAAGCTATCCACCTTGGCGCGAACCCCGACGCGCATCCGGTCGGCGCGGGGCAAATAACTCTCTGGTAGCCACCCGTCGCGCACGCTCTCGTATATGGCGTAAGCGAGCATAGCGGCAAGGTTGGTTTCAACAAATGAAGCGGGGTTATCCACCTCATCATAAAACAGACCATCCGTCCTCTGATGTGCAAGACATCCATCCAGCAGTTCACGGAGCATAACGGTAAGTTGGTCACGGACGGGTTTACTATTGGCGGGTAGCGAGCGGAGGATACGCGCTAGGGCGGCGGCTGTCCAGCCGTTCCCGCCGCCCCAAAATTTAGGGTTGACAAAAACCCGCTTTGGCTCAGACCAGCGGTGGCGCATCAGTTTTTTGTCTCTGTCCCAGAGCCGGAGATGAACTCCGCGTAACTGGGCGACTGCCTCGTCGTATCGCCCAGCCGCCGCGAGAAATGGCGGTGTGGTGAAACTGCCGTCAGACCACATCTCCCTCTCCTTTGCCTGATGGTACGGTGTTCCGTCATCGGCGCGAGGCGCGCCCTGCAAGGCAAATTGAAGCATATCATCGGCGGCTTTCACGAGTTTGGGGTCGCCGGTTTTGCTTGCCGCCCACCACAGACAGTCGCCGAGCATGAGCGGGTCGGTAGTCGAACCGCCCAGCGCGGCGACAACGCCGCTCTGATTGACGCGAACGAGGGAAGCGTAAGCCAGCGCGATAGCGGCGTCCCTCTCTCCCGCTTCTATCAGCGCCTGCCCTACTACGCCTTGCTCCCACGACTCGCGCTGGAAACCTAGCATGGCGGGCAAGGCTTTTGCCACAAGCGGGTCTTTCCTAAGGTTTGCGGCGAAAGCGGCATCAGCGACATAGGTGTATTGAGACATATCACGTCCTCTATCTTTGAGTTGGGCAAGGGCAAGCCTTCTGGTATCTCCCGCCTGTACAGTAGTCTCTTTTAGGGAGCAGTTTGCAAGCCAATATACCTGCCCGGGAACCGTACCCAGATTGGTAAAGGTAATTCGTGCATTGGTGTCGTCCCAAGGTCCGTCAAACGTGAAACGTATCTGCTCCCACTCAGTGGGTATCGATACCTCTGTCACAGCTCCATGATGCTCCCAAGGCGCGTGGTTCTGCATACAGTTCACGGTAATCACGCCGGGCTGATGGGCTTTCGCCCAAAACGACAGTGCGTACCTCTTGCCCTTCTCTATTCGCAGTTTGGGTTGGTAGACCTGCAATCTCCATGAGCGGTCTCCTACTGTGAGTACCTTCAAGCGTAACGCCGCTTTGCCACCGGGTCCCTCCTGAACGACCTCAGCCTTGCCTGTAGCGCCAGCCTCCTCAACAACCCATTTCGCACGGCTATCTGTAAAGGCGCCGTTGACCAACATCTCTTGAGAGGTCTCATGGACGATGGGAACAGGTAGCGCAGGGGGAGCGAGAGGCTTGCCTGCAAGAGCCGCCTTGACGTAGATGCCCCAGTAGTTGGTCGGCTTATAGTCCCAACCCGTAAGCAAACAGGGAGAGGCGCTTGTGTGAAAACTCCATGCCGTCCAACTTAACTTGTGTCGGTTGATGTAGGATATGACCTGCGATGCCCATGTTGGGGTATACACATTCTCATGGGGCGGGTCGCCCTGTTTCCAGGGTTTTGTACCGACTTCACCAACAAAGACGGCGTATTTGGCTATTGTCGGGGTGACATGGGTATCCCAATCCTTCTTCCAAGGGTAGATATGCGCGCCATACAAAACACCGCTGCCTTTGGTATCTGTGAGAGCGTGACCGTTCACGACACCGCTTAGGTCATAACCCCAGTCGAGTCCTCCTGCCACCGCCACGTTCTTCGCACCTGTAGCCCTCACCGTGTTCAGAAGTGTCTGCATCCCCGGTGTATGATACTTGAGGTGTAAACCACGTTTCGGGTCGTCGTTGCGCTCTTCAATATCGCCACCGCGATGCCACACCTCCCAAGAGACATCACGCGGCTCATTGTAAAGGTCAAAAAGCACAGCGGGGTTGTTGGCGTAGCGGGATGCCATGTCCTTCCAGAACAGCAGGCTATTGTCGTCGGGCATAGAGCGCTGACCAATATTTCTGCCCCACTGACCGCCATTTGACCAGTGTAGGTCGAGTAAGACGTAGCCGCTATGGGAGGCTATTTGGCGGACGACACTATCTACCACCTTGCGATACGCGGCGCCGCCGTCACTCGGAGGCATCCCTCCTACCTTACCGAACCAACGGTCTTGTGAGAGTGGTATCCGGATAAGGTTAGCGTTCCAATCTTTCATGGCAATATCTACGGACTGTGTTAGGCGTTCGCCCGCGCTACTCCAGTCAAGGCTAGGGATATTGACACCTTGGAGGCGGACTACACGCCCTCTATCATCCTTCAGATGAGTTCCATCGACATGGAGAGCTGGGGGAGCTGCGACTACTGAGTCGCCCCACAGTAACAGCGCGCCTACGATAAGCGGCGATAGAACCTGTCTCATTTTAATTTTCACCTACTTGTCTCTTGGGTATTCCGGGTTGGTAACTGCTGATAGTAACCTCCTGGCGAGGAGGTCTTTTTTGTTATTGAGGACTCGCGCCGAGGTAGCGCACAAGAGCCTCGCACTACGAGCTGAGGAGTAATTACAACGCGCTGGGGACTCGTATTAGGATGTGTTTTCCGAATACGCGCAATCAACAGATTGACGAACTGAGCCGCAAGAGGCTCAATATGCCCCCCAACAGTTGTGAGATGGGGACAGATATAGGTAGCCAAGTCTAGGTTGTCAAACCCCACTACCGTCATCGCTTGAGGGATAGGTACGCACATATCGGTAAGGTGCCCAATCACGAGAGCGGCGAGAGAGTCTTGGTAAGCGAATATCGCAGTAGGAGGAGCGGTTAGCCCAACCAACTGTATCACGCCCGACTTTACCTCTGCATCGCTATTCGCCACAAGTTGCATCTCTTCAGAAAGCGCTAGACCAGCCTCTTCTAGGGCGGTTTTGAACCCGAAGAGGCGGTCATAACCTCCGCGATGAGAAGGCTTACCCAAAATTGCGATACTGCGGTGCCCAAGCCCAATGAGGTGTTGGGCTAATGCGTAGCCCCCCTTCGCATCGTCGCCCATTACCATATCAATGTGTTCTGCATCTTCTACCCACCCCATGAGAACGATAGGAACGCCAGAAGCGACAAGAGCGTTTACCTGCTCTCTTGCGACAAGCCCCCGCTCCGCAGTCACCAGTAAAATACCATCCACCCTCTGTTCACGAAGGGATGCGAGGCAGGTGTTTTCCGCCGCTTGGTCTGCGCCGCTGAGATGTAGTTGTAGGCTGTAGCCTGCCTCCCGCGCGAGGTCGGCAACCTGTTGAATCAGTTTGGGATAGTAAGGATTCGAGACCTCTGGAATGACTAAGCCGATAGTGCGCGTGGACTGGAATCTAAGATTGCGGGCGACTTGATTGACCTGATAGCCTGCTTCACGGGCTAAATCCTGAATACGTTTTTTTGTGTCGGGGTGGACGAGAGGGCTGTCCGCCAGCGCACGTGATACGGTTGAATGCGACACTCCCGCCTGCCGTGCGATGTCTTCTAATGTAATCAAAATAGGCTCCTGACGACCAATGCAATCGTGTGTATTTAATAATGCACACGATTGTATTGAATTATACTGGATACTATTGAGCCTGTCAAGAGAGGGGTGACATAATCGTGTGGCGGAAGCGTGTTCTTTGTCTTTATGGGATTCAGGGGGCAAAAGGGGCAAAATACTACTAATGGCTCTCCATCTTATTCAGAATAGAGAGCCATTTTCAGCAGGCGCTAAAAATAAAAAGAGTTACCGCTCGAACCTCTTCTACTATTAGGAGAGCGTCATTACAACGCTCTCAGCATTTGAGAGGCGTGTAGCGGGGTGAGAGATATCTGCCGCTATCACCCAGGCGGCGTAGGGTTACTACACCTCAACCTCTTCCTCAACCTCTTCCGCCTCAATCTCCGCCTCATCAAACTCCACATCTTCGTCTGCGCCTACTACGGCTTCGCCGAGGTCTTTTATTTTGTCTACGCCGGAGTCCGCCGCAATAAGGCGGCGCGTCGGTTCTATGTCGATGATAGGGAGGGGCGCGGGATGGCGCTGGCGCGCTTCGTCGCTAACGAACTTGACGTTGACCTCCGCTATCCACGCCGGTATTTTGGAGATAGGCTTGCCTGTCTCCGAACAGATAACCTCGCGCACTTCCAAGTCGGGCTTTCTCATTCCACTCTTTCTCCTCTGCTTATCTGTAGTGAACGTGAGTTCACGTATTAAACTGCGTCTTGAAACACTGCGCCGCGCTATAGGCGGCGAATTGTAGCGAACTACTCTTTCGTCTTCTGTTCCTCTTTTGGGGCGGGTCTGGCGTTGTGTCCCATCTTCAACGACACATAACCGTTAAGAAGCATCAGTATCCCTACTCCAAAGTAGACGAAAGAGGAGAGAGGATTGGTAGGCTGTCCGGGCTCCGTGACGAATCTGCTTCCAGTCGCAAAGCCGGCTATGCTGACTCCGATTAAACAGATGCCTATCAAGACAAACATATTCAGATAGCGTAGCATATCTCTCTATCCTTCCTCAAATTCCAAAAAAGTGCGAAACACCATTTAGTATACCGCATAATCGGCGGTTTCGGTTTCGGTTTCCTAGCGGGTAAGAGGTCGCTCTTTTAGGAATTAACCGCGAAATACGCGAAATACGCGAAAAAATGCACACAAGCCCCAAACTTGGAACAACTCGCACA